>JAJHQY010000032.1 GCA_020833085.1 Desulfurococcaceae archaeon | reverse complement strand
AGTGCGTCGTCTTCTGAGAGCTCAAAGTACCTGCTCAGCTTCTCGAGTATGCTCTGAGTAGTACTCAAATTTAACACCACTACTCGTTTAGTAAACTAGGCGCTTATTAGGAAACCAAAGGCGAGTGTGAGCGGGGTAGGAGCTCTTGAACGTGGGTATTATTGGAGTAGGTATTATGGGGTCTAACCTCGCGAAGTGCCTGCACAGCAGGGGAGTTAGAGTAGGCGTCTACAATAGGACTAGAGAGAAGGCTGAGAGAGTAGCTCGCGAGCTACCCGGAGTGAGAGTCTACGAGTCTCCCAGTCAACTCCTGAGGGATACTGATGCAGTAGTAGTCTTCGTCTCCGACGATGAGGCCCTACTAAGTATAGTGGGCGCGGTTACTAGTAGCCAGCTCGGCACCACTGGCACTCCGCCACTACTAGTAAACGCCAGCACAGTAACACCTATGACTAGTCTCAGGGCTATGAGGGCTCTCGGCGAGGTCAACGTGGTCTACAGTGAGGGCCCCGTGTACGGTAGCGCGGATGAGGCGCGTGAGTGTAGACTAGTAAGCTACATTGCGTGTAGTGAGGGTGTGTACGAGAGAGTTAAGAGTGTAGTTGAGCTGTACAGTACACGTGTACTCTACGTGGGGGAGCCCCCGAGGGCCAGCGTCTTAAAGCTAGCTCTGAACAACATAGGTCTCTCAGCGCCGGCACTGCTGGCAGAGTCGCTGGCTCTACTAAAGTCGTGGGGTATTGAGGAGACGCTATTACTAGAGGCCTCTGAGAACCTCTGGTTTAAGCCCCTAATTGAGAGAACCTGGCACAGGGTTTTCAGCGAGAAACCGCCGCGCTTCACAGTCAGGCTCGCCGCTAAGGACTACTCGTACATTGAGAAGACTCTACTAGAGCGGGGCGTTAAACCACTAGTTTCCACGGCCATTAGGAGGTTCTACGAAGAGGCGAGCAGGGGTGGATTTGGCGAAAAAGACTACCCCAGAGCGGCCTACTACTTCATTGAGAAGCTGGTAGCGAGTGTGGAGTAGACGCGTATACTTCTAGTAGCCTCTCCGCCGACTTCTCCCACGTGAACTCGGAGGCCCTCTTAATACACGACTCTCTAATCTCAGCGGAGAGGGGATCCGGGCTCTCGACTAGCCTAATTAAGTGCGCAGTGGACTCTACAAGGTCTTCTCTGTCCAGGGGGCTAAAGAGAACGCCGCTACCCCTACTCCCAGCTATCCTCACGTCTACTACTATGTCTTGTAGCCCACCAACTCTAGACGCGGCTACGGGGGTTCCAGCAGCCATTGATTCTAGTGCTACTAGCCCAAAGGGCTCGCTCCTACTGGGTATAATAGTGGCGCTGGCGACGTAGTAGAGGTAAATCGCGTCTTCTCGTGAAATGTAGCCAGCTAAGACGCGGAGGTTATCCGGGAATAGTGGAGTGTGCTCTAGTAGCTCTCTGAGGACGTCAGCTCCGTACTCCGTGGGGGCCGCTACGAGTACTACTCTAATACTCGGTACTTCTCCCACTAGTCTGTCCAGGGACTTGACCAGGAAGTCGAAGCCCTTCTGCTTAGAGGCCCTCCCCACGCCGACTAGTAGTGGACCACTCCTCTTAAAAGGCCTGCACGCGGCGTCGTAGTGGTTAATTAGCCTCTTAACCTCCTCCTCAACTCTACTGCTGGGGTATACTAGTTTAACCGAGCAGATCCCTCTTAGGAGCACCTCGGCGCGGAGCTCGCGCCTAGTCTCGGGGCGCGAGGGGTCTCTCGCAGACCTGCTCTTAATCACGCTCGCGACCTCGCTCCACGTGACTGGAGACGCGTTGTATACGTAGCTCACTCTGTCCCAGGAAGCGGGCCCCACGGCTCTCATAACGCTCTTAGCGTACCCCGGACTCACAGTCACGACTACATCGGCTACTAGCCCGGCCAGCCTCTCCACGTACCCGCGAGACTCCCTGTAATACTCCTCCAGGCTCTTAACTCCGAGAGCACCTCGCAGAGGCGTGTCGGGGCTTACTCCAAGCCACCTAGTCAAGTCGTCTAGGCTAATCCTCGCCTTAGACAGCAAGTGGACCTGGTATACACTGCGCAGTCTTAGCCTCTTTTCAGCGGCCCTAGCGCTCAGCGCTAAGAGCACTGGAAAACTGTGCCAGTCGTGGGCGTGAGCTACTACTAGCTCTTCTCCACTCAGCTCCCTAGCGAGGTACTCCGAGGCGACTCTAGCGTAGACCAGAGACTTCACTAGTAGTCTCTGAGGGCTGTAGACCTCTGGGTCATCCAGAACGCCTCCTCCAATAGCGTAGTGTCGAGGCCTAGTCTCTGGGAGTTCAGCAACACAGTACTCACTACTATTCAGTGTCAGTTTGAAGACAGGGTCTCTACACGCGTCTACAGAGCCGTGCGCTGGCGTGTAGACCTCTACTCTCACACCTCTACTAGCGAGTCCCTGAGCTAGTCTAATAGAAGCCTCCGCGAGCCCACCCACTTTTCTCGTGTAGAGAGACTCAAATGTGAAGAAGAGGACTCGCACAGCTAACACGCTTAGAGCTCTACGTAGTGCTCTATTTCCAGCTCGTAGACACCTCCCTTTTCGAGCTCAACGTCCTCTACAAACATTACTCCAAGACCCTGCGGTATCTCTCTAACCCCCCTCTCCGTTCTCGCGTAGCTAGAGAGCCTACTAATCCACGCATCTACGCCTCTCGACGCTTTGAGGACTATTAAGGGGTACACGCCCGAGTCCACGGCGACTACGCTAGCCCCGCCCACATACGGCTCTGAGACACTGTACTTCTTCCCGTTAACACTGTAGAAGACTTCTCTCTCCCTCTCCCTGTCTACTTTCCACGCTAAGTGGTACTCGAAGCCGAGCTTACCCCTCAACACGCCCTCGCCGAGGTTTTTAACTGTGTACTTGACTCTGTAGCCACTCTTCTCAACTCTCACAGCCTTCTCGACTAGCACGGTGCACGCCTTAACCCCGTAGTAGTAGACTCCGCCAACAGCTCTGAGGTGGAGTTCTCGCGGCTCCTCGCTAAAGGCGACTCTGTACTGTGCTAGAGCTAGGTCGCTCATGTCTTTAAATGGAGTGTTAGACATCCAGTCCTCTAGCCTGGTTTCAAGTCCCCACACGTGTACTCTCCAGCTGACACGCCTATACCAGTCTGGCCTGAACTCTGCCGGTAGGTAGGGCTCTGGGTACCTCGTCATAGTGTCTTGGACGTTGTGCTCTAGACCCTCTCTCTTTACGTCAAACTCGAAGAGCGTGCCTCCATCGCTGAGCTCAATATAGAGGTTTACAGTAGGAGTCTCCACGAGCAGCTCATCTCTCCCATCCAAGTCGAAGTCCACTAGTGTCCTCTTCACGGGGGTTTCGGAGTAGTACCCGGCGATCTCCTCGGCCTCCCTCTCGACTCTAATGAGAGACTCGTATATAGCCTGTCTCAGGTGTGCTAGGTACACGCCGCCGAAGAGTCCGTGCCAGTACGCGTCGTTACACTGGGCGAGGTAGTAGTCTAGTGGTATTTCTCTCTGAGACCTGTAGGCACTACTCAGCTTCTTCCTGACCCAGAGCACTTTGCTATACATGTTCTTGCTCTCAGCGTACTTGTACAAGAAGTTCCTCACAAACCCCCTACTCCACTCCAGCATTTTATCGTAGCTCCCCGAGTCGAGGTACAAGTAGCCGCGAACACCGCTTTCTCTGAGGTACTCTGAGGGGTGGACGAGTCGAATTCTCTCGTCGCCTCTAAGCCTCTCTAAGAACTCCTCCAGCCACGCTCTACTCGCCTCTCTACTCATCCACTCTCCGAACTTCTCCGCGTCACTACCCCATATAACCACTGCTGAGGAGTCACTAGACCTAGACGCTATGTAGTCTAGTACTACTTGAGGCCTCTCCCAGGGCAGAATGTACCTCACTCTCTCATCTATGAAGAGGACCTTGACGCTGTAGCCGCTCTCTTCAACTATCCACGCATAGAGCGCGTTGTCACGTGGATAGCCGGACTTGACTAGCACGGCGTCGTCTACTAGAGTGTACTCTACTCCAGCTCTAGCCAGAGTCTCCGGCATCCAAGGCTCCCACACTCTCTCTGGTAGCCAGACTCCGCGAGGCCTAGTCCCAGAGATCTTCTCGAAGAGCTCAAAGTACCTAGTCACTTGCTCAACTCTGTCGTTGCTCGGCACTAGTGGTAGAATAGCCTCGCCAATAGTGCCCCCCATGAACTCTACTGTGCCTATGTCTCCGAGCTTGAAGAGCTCTTCAAGCCACTCTGGGTGGTTGTCCTTGAGGTACAGTAGTAGTGGGCCACTAATGTGTACTGTGAACTTTAAGTCGCTGTACCTTTTCAACACGTCTAGTAGCATCTTGTAGCTGTTCTCGAAAATCCTCTCAGAAACCCACTTAAACTGGCCGTGAGGCTGGTGGAAGTGCAGTGCGAATATGAAGTTCACGGGCACGCTTCACACCCCACTAGTCCTCGATAACGCTCCTAATTATTTTCTTGAAGTCGCTCAGCTTCTCGTAGTAACTAGCAGTTCTAGACCTGAGCTCCTCAAGCGCCCCTCTCAGCTCGTCTAAGAAGAACACGTCTACAAGCCACTTCTCGAAGTCGCCGCGGTGTAGGTGGTGTAGGAAAGACTCAGGCGGCACCCTCTCTACTACTTCGAGCAGCTCTCTCAGAGACCTCGCTGAGAACCCGGTGTACTCGCCCGTGGGCCTAGTGAAGTAAAACGCCTTCTGCGGCGGCACTACTAGTCTAGAGAGCACGCTCTTCCTCCTACTCTTAACTCTCTCGGCTACAATAAGCCAGAGAGTAGCAATAGCCTCCATGTAGACCCCAAAGGCTATAGCGGAGTCTTTGTAGGGTGAGAAGTAGCTGTGTACTTCGCCTGTAGGCCCGCTCTTAGTAGCCATGTAGTAGAAGTGATCACTAATTGTGAGCTTCTTCCAGAGTGAGAGGATTCCCGGCTCTCCAAGCGCCACTACGTAGGGTCTCAGCTCGCAGAGGGCCGAGAACGCCTTCTGTTGCATTCGATTACCCAGCCACGCTGAGAGGTCTCTCTCGTCGGCCCAGCTAATAGTGCTCCAGGGGGGCACGTCGTAGTAGTCAACAGGCCTGTACTTCTCCACGGCTTCTCTCGGGGTCAGAAACTCCAAGTTCTCGCGTCTTAGCACCTCGACTGGTAGCCAGCGGAGGAACTCGAGTATGCCTGTCTCGGCCTTGTGGTGCTCGCCGAAAGTCTCGTAGTCTACAGCTATTAAGACAACGTCGCCCGGCGTCTTAGAGAGCCACTCAGCGTACTTGTCGGCTGTCAGCGGGTACTGATCCCAGCGCCTGTCACTAAACCTAAACCCCACGTCATCGCTTAACCTGTAGTTACGCGTGAGCACCGGTATCTCGCAGCCCCTAGCCCTATAGACGTAGTTGGGACTACGCCACCCTAGCACCCAGTCCACTCCCTCGGTTAGCACAGCTTTGAACCCCATGTTCTCGAAGAAGCACGCAATGTCGTTGTTGTAAGTGAACTCGGTGTTCTCTACACTGACGGGCTCGTAGTTGAAGAGTTCACGTATAATTCTCCTGTGCTCGAGCACCTGGTCTCTGAGCTCCTCGAAGCCGTAGTGCGGTATGAACGCGGCTAAGCTGTGGTAGTACGTCTGCTCAATTAACTCCACCATTCCCGTGTTGACAGCTCTCTGAAAGACCTCTACTACGTCTCTACGCCACATTAAAGCCTGCTCTAAGAAGACGCCACTAATACTAAAACTCACTTTGAACTTCTTGCTACTACTCTTAAATCTCTCAATGCCTTCAATTATGATCTTAGTTGCGGGTATGTAGCAGTTATCAGCTACGCGGTTAATGACGCGCCTATTCAACTCGCTGTCGAATATAGCGTCCTCTACGTCTTTAACGTCGAGAGCGCCGCGCAGGGCCTTCTCGATGAGCCTCTCGTGGAGCTGGGGGTTTAACCTGTAGGGCTGGTGAACTTCAAACATTAACACTACGCTTAACACGATATTCTC
>JAJHQY010000031.1 GCA_020833085.1 Desulfurococcaceae archaeon | reverse complement strand
GGGGCTTGAGGTGAGAGCTATATGGGTGAAGAGGTGAGGAGAGCCACTACTATTATTTGTCGCTGCAATGACATAACACTAGACGATGTAGTCAGCGCTATTAGAGCCGGCGTCGACGACTTCGAGGTCTTGAGGAAGTACTTGAGAATAGGCTTTGGCCCCTGTCAGGGCAGGAGTTGCCTACTAGTAGCCGCGAGAATATTCGCGAGGCTGACTAATAGGAGAATCGAGGAGGTCCTCTCAGAGTACAGAGTCAGGCCCCCCATAGTCCCAGTTCCAGCTAGAGTGCTCCTCGCTGGTGGTGAGCAGTGAGAGTCGTGATCGTGGGTGGGGGTATTAGTGGGCTCTTCACGGCATACGAGCTATTAAAGCGCGGTATTAGAGACGTAGTTGTCTTAGAGGAGAGGTATCTGGGGTCTGGGGGCTCTACGAGGAATATTGGGTGTTTCCGCTCCTCGTTCACGTCACCTGAACACGTCATACTAATGAAGAAGAGCATTGAACTTTGGCTCGCTTACAGGGAAGAACTGGGATTGCAGTTAAAGCAGACTGGCTACTTGTGGATCGCTAGGAGGCGGGAGACTCTCGACGTCTTTAAGAAACTCGCCGCGTTTCACAACGAGTACGGAGTTCCCACTAGAGTACTCGACCGGGACGAGGCGGCTAGAATTCAGCCGGGATTAAACAAGGGCATTGTAGCGGGCGCTCTCTTCGACCCAACAGCTGGTAGAATGCCCGTCCTCGAGAACATTGTAAAGCTCTACTTAAAGCTGAAATCTTTAGGTGTGGTCTTCCACTTCTACACTAGAGTAAACAGGCTTACTGTGAGCGGCTACAGAGTCAAGAGCGCTATTACTAGTAGAGGTGAAGTCGAAGGCGACGTCTTCGTGATCGCTGCTGGTGGTAGAGGAACGCGCGAGCTCCTCGCCTCCGCGAACGTCGAGTTCCCCGTAGTAGACGAGACGAGACACCCAGTTATAACAGAGCCCTACGCAGAGATAATTAGACCGGCACTAATAATCGACTGGGATACTCCCGGCGCTCCTTACGTCACACAAGTAGAACACGGAGGTCTAATATTCGCGAGGAATATTAGCGATATTCACGAAGCCCCCTTGACCTCGCACCGCGTTGACGCTATAAGCGCGACTATTAAGCCTCTCGTAGAGCTAATACCGGTACTGCGACACGTGAATATACTACGCTACTGGATAGGCTACTACGAGACGACCCCGGACCACCACCCCGTGTACGGCCCTGTCCCCCCCTACGAAAATCTCTACGTAGCAGCCGGCTTTAGTGGACACGGCTTAATGATGGGGCCCGTCACGGGCTTACTAATAGCCGACTGGATTCTCAGCGGGAGACCCAGTATACCAGTAGCCGAGAACTTGACGATAGAGAGATTCAAAACCGGTAAACTAGTAAGAGAAATAGCAATTGTCGGCTAGTATCAGACTCCACTAATCTCTGAGCGGAGTCTACAGGCAGCTCTTCTACTCCCCCCACTCAGAACTCAAGACCCTCATCACTCCCTACAGCCAACCCGAGCGCTCATCACGCCTCACTATGCATATGTGAAAAAGCGTCTTAAAACTCCCTACTTCGAGAGAGCCGATGTGGAGTACGGACAGAGCTTTGAGAACTGGCAGTACTTACACTCCCACTCATATCTCGGGTGGTACTTGTCTTCAACTAGGTCTCTCACCTCGCTCTCAAGGCTCACAGGCTCTCTAGTAACTACGAACTCCACTATTCTACTCGGTGTTATGTAGACTAGGACGCCCCTCTCGTAGTTGAGCATATTGAGGTAGATATTTAGTTGCTTGACGTGGTGTTGAAGCGGCGCGTTAACAGCGCTCCTCGCCGTTTTAACTTCAATTACAATGCCACTGCTCTTATCAACAGCGTCGAGGCGGCCTTTTACGAGGTAGCTCGTACCGTCTAGTATGACTTCGCGCGCTACCTCCACTTCTACCTCGACACCCCTCTCTCTCAACAGCTGACCGATACCCAAGTGGGCAATTGTCCCCAGTATTGCCGCTGGTTCAAACGCGAGTGAGAGCCAGGGGTATGCCTTCTTTAAGTGGAACTTGTGTGTACAGGAGACGAGGTCTGTAACGTAAACTATGCGCGGATCTTGCAGCTCGCTCAGCCTATTAATCTGCTCGCCAATAATCTTCTCGTAGAGAACCCTAGTAACGTAGAATTCGTGTTTAGAACTCAAAGAAACACCCCTCTTTTAACTCCAATACAGGCTACTTAGGGGAGTGCGCGTTTAAACACACCTCCGAGTCGCCAGGCATATCTCAAGATACGTCTCGTGGACAATTCGAGCTGAACCACTCAGCCTACTCACTACTTCCCTGACAAGACTCTCTCCACTATCACACTTTAACTCCAGCTCGAGGTAGTAGCCAACGCCGTGAAGCTCGTCGAGAGACGCGTCTACGCACTCCGCTCTGTAAAGCCTGCGTGTCTTCGAAATTCTAGCTATACTCTTAAAGCCCAGCTTCTCAATGATGTCTCTGAGAGCGCTCCACTGGCTACTCGTAAGTTCTACTTCTAGCTCGCTTCGCGCTTTAATACCCGACTCCTCGACTACTCTGGGGCCCTTGTAAGTAATAGTGTAGTACTCTGAGCCGCCACACCTCCTCCTCCTAGCTCGAAGCGCCTCGTCTGTCGCTGAGAAGTCTACACAGGGGTGTGAGTAGTAGTAGTCATCTTCAGAGCACGTATCCACGTACTTAAAGCCGTGCTCGAGTAGCGTCCTCTCGGCCTCCTCGTAGCTGTCTACTTGCAACTTGATCTCTCTTTCTCTTCTCAAGCACCCAACACCCTCTTTGAGGCCTTCTCGAGAACTCTCTCAGCTGTACTAACAGCCTTGCTGAACAGCGCTCTAGGCGTTGAAGTCTTCACCGTGTAGTTCTTAGGCGCTAGTAGCAATCCCTCAATAAAGCTAACCACCCCCCTCTCAAGCCCCACGCTGTACCCTCCTTCTAGTACAATTACTGCTGGTACTCTGAGAGACCTAATCACCTCTCCGAGCCTGTAATAAGAGATCTCTGTTGCCGCTAAATCCGCTAATCCGTCATTTAAAAACGCGTCGAAACCAGCTGAGACTACTAGTGCTTCGGGGGTGTACTTCTCGAGGAGCTCCTCTACTCTCTTAGCGAGATCTAAGTACAAGTCGTCACCGCTACCCATCGGGAGGACGAGGTTTACTTTGTACCCAAAGCCCTCGCCCTCACCCATCTCCTCGGGGTAGCCTGTGTGGGGGTACAGCGTGTCAGGGTCTTGGTGTAAGTCCACTTGGAGTACTCGCTCTCTGTAGAAGATCTCCATTGTACCGTTCCCGTGGTGAGCGTCAAAGTCCAGAACAGCTAGCCTCTTAAAGCCCCTCTCCGCGAAGCCGAGAACAGCTGCCGCCGCGTTGTTGAGTATGCAAAAACCCTGCGTGGAAGCGCCCATAGCCTTGCCCCCTCTACCAGCGTGGTGTCCAGGTGGCCTCGAGACTAGGAACACCACATTCTTAGTGTTTAGAGCCTGGAGATAGCTCTCTGCTAGTGTCGCGAGGGCTAATTCGAGAGAGCCTTCAGACACGTAGGTGTCCTCGTCTATTACTGCTGGAGCTGACTTTGAGAGCCTAACTAGGTACTCCACGTAGCCCCTAGCGTGAATTCTACTCGCTAATTCTAACTGCTCTCTCTCACTAGCGCTCACGTTCCTAGTACTGACCTCCTCGTAGGGAATACCCCTAGCTGACAGTGCGCCTACTACTCTCTCTACTCTACTAGGGTTTTCGGGGTGCTCGAATGGAGGCCTGTGGAGGAGCCTGGACTCCGAGATCACTAGTACTCTCACGCTCACAGCAGACACCTCTAGGAAGTGTAGTAGAGCGCTGTGTGTAGCACCTCCACTAGTCTGTTCTTGTCCACGTCCTCAGAGATCCTAACAATGGCGAGATTCGGGTGCCCGGCTATATCTAGTGCTACTCCCTCTGCCAGTAGGAACTTAGCTATTCTGTACGCCCTGCCACCAGGGGCCTTTATTATTAGTAGTGGAAAGCCCCTGTTAGTGTTCACGAGTACCGCCACGGGGGCTTTGAGTATAGCTGAGAGTCTCGAGGCGAGTGCAGTGGCCCCTCTCCTCTTCCAGCGGCTCCGAGCGTCTATAAACCTCAAGTCACCGACTTTAATCGCCGTGACAGCTAAGTCTCTAGCCACGTCCGCCACTTCGCGATCGCGCTGCTCAATGATCTCTCTCACCCTCTTCCACGTAGTGTCGTCTAGAGGCATTGGCTGGGGCTCTGGATTAGCAAGCCACTCTACTATTTTACTCCACAACTCCTCACTCCTCATGACTGTGAGAGCTTTTGAAAACGCTTTTGCTATTTCAAACAGCTTTATTAGCTTCGCTGGAACTCTCCTCCCCGAGTCCATGTACTTCACGACTTCTACGAACTTTGCCAATTTCTCGTGTACTTTAATACCCCGCTTAGTGAGCTCCTCGTAGAGGAGTAGAGAGGTGGGCTTTCTGTAGTCAACTACGACTTCGTCTACAACACTACTAATCTCGCTCGCTCTCTGAATACTCGCTATGTGGTGGTCTATAAAGATCACTCTCGACACGTCAAAGTGAGTCTTGAGTAGTCTAATTATGTTCGCGAGCACTTCACTATACGGAATATCTAGTAGTACAACTACTTTGTGCTTGTCACTTATAGTTGACGAGAGCACGTATTTCAGTTTATTAGGATCTACTGGGGTCTTATCGACCTCCACATCGCCCTCAACGGGGTACTTCTTTAAGTACTTCTGAGCGTAGAGTAGAAGAGCCGACGCCACGACGCCATCAGCATCCCAGTCTCCAAGTACGAGTACTCTAATGTCCCTTGAGGTCACTTTATAAGCACCTAAACACTAAATGAGCACGTGGTGTTAATATCCCATTAGGTAAATGTGGGTTTAAATCTTGAAGCACTTAGTCGAGGTCGTGAAGCTACTTAGGCAGGGGATTATCGAGGGCATAAAGATCAGTAGAGTTGAGACTTCGCGTAAACTCCTAGAGTTCGTGGAGGAGCCTCTTAGCGTCAGAGTCGAGCTTTACAGCGATAAAGTGCACGAGCTACCACTACAGAGACTAACTGAGCTGAGAAGAGACATCTACGCTCTAGATAGTAGCTCCAGGGCCGTAGAGACCCCCTACGTGTTCATCTCTATAGGAGCTGGTAGCGTATTTAATAGGTTCACCGGCTTTGCAATAGATGTCCCCAGTTTAACTTCTATACTCGGTCTAGAGGAGCCTCTCTGCAAACACATCGTCCTAGTGCCCGAGGTTGAATACTCACAGAGACTAGTAGACCTACTAAAAGACTCGAAGAGCGTTATTCTCAGCAATCCTAATAATATTCCCTATACTAGCGAGTACAACAAGAGCGTAATACTAGCCGAGCTGAGGGCCTGTATAGAGAACTGCCTCCTCGAAAATTTTTCTAGTGCAGTTAGAGAGGGAGCAGTCCTCTTCATAGACGGCCCCACAGTATACCCCGAGAGGGTCGCCGAGACTACTTCGACCAGTAAACTAGAGGTTTACACTAGCAGTATTAGAGCTCTCAATTCGCGTAGAGTTCAACTCATCAAGAAGCTCTCAGCGAAGAATGTGCTAGTAATTAACACTGTAAAGCGCTTACACAGAAGCTACTACCTCTCAGCAATAGACCCACTAGACCTCGGAGTGAGTAGTACTAGCGACGACGCATACTTAACTACTGCTTTAATAGCCGGAAAAATCCCCTCTGAGAGGCCAGTAGCTATAGGGCCTCTAATAGTAAGACACCGTGACGAGCTGCACGTGAACAGGGCTATGTGGTACATAATTGTCCCCAGGCGACTACACCCAGAAATAGGGGGTTTTGGGAACTACGTCTTCTACCGTGTTGAAGTCCTAGAAGAGCACCTCGAAGAGCCTGTCCTAGAGCTAGTAGCCCAGGACAGCGTGCAGATAGGCTCATTTCTCCCCCTTACACTACTCGTAGTCGATAAGAGGGTGAAGAAGATCAGTAGTTCACTCACAACATACCTGCTCTACTTAACTGGGCTCTCGAGCGAGGCCACCGAGCACTATATAAGTGTTTTATAGTGTATAGGACTAGTGAGGAGTATGTCCTTGACGAGTGCTACTAGCAATGACTCTGTATTAAAAGTTCTCGAGGAGAAAGCAAGGAGAGCTATTGAGCTAGCTAGTAGTATCGGCGAGATTGTTGGCTACGTCTCGAGGACAAGCCCCTCGCTAATTGACGAGGAGGGGGGCTATGTAGTCTTCGACGTAGACCCTGTAACGTACTTCCAGAACTTCGAGTCTCTAATGCAGGCGAATAGCTACCTCGGAGTAGTAGACATTAAGACGCTAAACCTAGTCAGCTTGAAAGTCGTGAGTGTAGAGCGCAAAGACATACTAGCCGAGCTAG
>JAJHQY010000030.1 GCA_020833085.1 Desulfurococcaceae archaeon | reverse complement strand
CTCGAATACACTAGCTCTCCGGGAACGCAGTCGTAGCTCTTAATCTTCTCGAGAACAATTGGCCCCGCGAGATCTCTCCTCAAGCCCTCAACGATCTCATTACCAGTCACGACCACGCCTATTCTGGGGTGCTTGTTCTCGACTACTCTGATAACGGGTTTAACTCTCGCTACTCTCTCCTCGAGCTCCTCAATAAAAGCTACCGGCACCTCTAGTGGTATCAAGTCCACGACTCCGACTAAGTCGCCGGCCCGCACGTAGTGACCAGTTCTCCTGGTCACGACGACGAAAACACCAGTAGAGTTTACTTCTCTCAGCACTGAACCATCAACTAGTAGTAGACCGCTCTTACTGGCAAGTATTAGCGCCTTACCCTCATCTCCCACCTCTACTACTAGGTTATCTCCAGCGAGAGCGCGGGCAAGCCTCTCAACAGCCTCTACTTCGTGGATGTACCCGGGTCTCGAGGGCTCCTCGTCATACACGTAGACGTAGTAGTGACCACAACGCTTTAAGAGCTCTACGTCACCGGCCGCGATTACTTCGCCACGCCTCTTAACAGCCCCCTTAAAGCCCGGCTCAATGCACGTGTAGTCGTGGAAGAGCCTGCGCCCCACAGCGTCCTCTACACGCAGAACTCTAATAGACACGTGACCACCAATTTATAGTCACGTAGCCGAGACCCTATATTCACATGGCTATAAACTCATAGTCACGTACAGGCGACAGGGACGCTGCTTAGTGACTGCTAGGACTTCCCGGCGCTACTAATTCTAGGACAGAGGGGGTCCCCGGCGTTTAAGTCGCCCTTTAACGTGTACGCTCTAGCGTAACACCCGCCTCTACAGCCGAGTGAAATAGGGCACTTTAAACACTGTTCTGGTAGCTTCAAGGGCGTTCTCACGGCTTTTACTAGTGGGTGCTCTCTGAACTCGTTAAAAGCCTCTACAACGCTCTTGTCTCTAATACTAGTGATCTTGAAGTCTAGTATGTCGCAGAGGAGGACGTTGCCCTCGGGGTCTATGTCCATACCACTCATTTCGCGGCAGAACCAGAACCCAATATCTCTCTTGAGAAGCGGTGCCCACGGAGTACACCACGCAGAGAGTTTTAAGCCGTACTCGCGCGCTCTCAGCCACGTCTTTTCGAGAGCCTCTAGGTACTCGCTGGCTGATATGTAAACGCGGGTTTCCAGCGCCCTGCCAGAGGGCATGATTGGTAGTAGTGCTAGCGCGTCCGCGTCCACGCTCACCGCGTAGTCCACTACTTCGTGTACTCTCTTGTAATTCAATTTATTCACAGTACTCACTACTGTGAAGCCACCTAGTTTTCTTCTCAATAACTCGACACCCCTAGTGGCTGAGTCGTAAGAACCACTCCCTCTAATCTCGTCGTGGACTTCGCGAGGCCCCTCAATAGTGACAAACACGTACGTCTCCGTCCTGTGGAGCAGGTCGACCACTTCGTCACGAATAGCGGTGGCGTTTGTAACAACGCTCTTCTCTACGCCGTACTCGCTCAGCGTCTTAACTAGGTGTGGGAAGTGCGGGTGTATTAGTGGCTCACCGCCGGTTATATTAACGTACTCAACCCCAGTCTCGCCTATGTCGCTAGCTACTCTCAGCTTCTCTGAGAGACTCAGCTCTCTCAGCCCTCTAAACCTATACGTGTAGCAGTGCACGCAGTTCAGGTTGCATTTAGCCGTGAAGATCCATACAATGTACTCGGGCTTAGTCATTTAGATTACCTCACGAGCCTCTCGGATTAAACGCTGTAATGGCCGCGAGCCTTCGAGTAGCGTTTTTCACGTACTCACTATGGTTACTAGCGTCTTTTATACCTTAGAGGGATAATATTTCAGAGCGCGATGGGTCTTGGCGATGTCCGCGAGCCACGTCGAGGCGTACATCATACCCGAGACGCCAGTTACTGCCCCGGGGGATAAGCTACTAGTCAGCATTGTGGCCGCGACCTCGAAGAGCGTGACTGCGAGTATTAGCTGGCACAGGGGGCTCTTAGCGAGCGTAGAGCTTAAACCCGGCGCGAAGGAGTACGTAGTCGAGGTAAGCGCCCCGAGAACGCCGGGTAGCTACGAGCTGGTACTCAGAGTGGAGGGGAGCGTACTGGACAGGGCTAGGTTCAGAGTAGTAGACGCGTTTAACAGCGTTACCAGGCACTTAGCTCTAGTCTGGCACCACCACCAGGCGCCAAACTACCTTCCAAGCGGCTTATACCACGCTCTATGGGCATTTACACACACGTGTAGCGAGGAGCTGGCGCCATATAGTAAGGGGCCTTACTACCACCACGCCGTGGTCCTGGAGAAGTACAGGGAGTACAGGTGTACTTATAATCTGAGTCCAAGTCTACTCGCACAGTGGGTAGAGCTGATCGAGCGCGGTGTTAAGTACAATGGAGGGCTACTCGAGCCCAGTAGTCCCTGTGGAGAGATTGTGAGAAAAACCCTGCAGATGTACAGAGATGCCGCCGCGCGAGGGCAGATAGACGTCTTAACGAGCATGTACGCTCACAGTATTGCAGGTTACTTAATAGAGTACCTCGGAGCCGAAGACATCGTGAAGGAGGAGGTCGAGTACGGCGCCGAGATCACTAGGAGAGTCGTGGGAGTAGAGCCTCGCGGCGCCTGGACGCCCGAGATGGCTTTTCACATGAAGCTCGTCGACATTTACAGTGACACCGGAATTGAGTACACCGTTCTAGATAACAAGTGCCACCTCGAGAGGTCTGTTGGTGACAGGGGTAGTCACTTAGAGCCCTACGTCGTTAAGGGTGAGAAGGGCTCTCTACTAGTATTTTTCAGAGACCACGAGATTAGCGACGCGCTGAGTTTTAAGAACAGCTTTAGAAGTGAAATCCACGCAGTCAGGTCGGCGTACGAGATCGCTTTGAAAATAGCCGAGAAGCTACTAGCAGGTGGCACTCTCGTAGTAGCTCTAGATGGGGAGAACTGGATGATATTCTCGCAAAAACCCCCACTCACAGTACCCTTCTACGAGAAACTAGTCTCACTTCTACTAGCTTGTCAGAGACTCGGCTACTTAGAGCTCGCGACACTACGAGACCTCGTTAAGCGCGCAGACGCTAGGAGGAGATTAACTCACGTGCCGACTACGAGCTGGCTCTGCGGCTTCGCGAAGTGGCATGGCGAAGTGAGAGACCACACTATTTACTGGGAAAGGGCCAAGAGGCTCTACGCCGCTGTGAGAGAGTACGAGTCTGAACACGGGAGAGACGAGGTCTCGAAGAGAGCCAGGTGGGCTCTGTGGCACGCACTAGACAGCGACTACTGGTGGGCTGAGTTCTGGAATCCCAGAGTAATAGATGCGTGGCTCCGGGTCGTAGAGGAGCTCTTAAAGCCGGCTACGCTGAAGTCTCACTAGCAGTAGCTCTGTGAGACCACTTCCTACTGGTCAAGTGGCTTATGACCTTGTCTATGTTCTCTATTACGAACTCCTCTAAGTAGTCGAGTAGTTCGCTACTAGACAGGTCGACTCCGCGAGACCGGGCCTCGCGCAGTATTCTGTCAATTAGAAGTCTCAGCCTCTCCTCTTCTTCTAGTACCGGCCTAGCATAGTCCAAGACGCCCTTAACTACCTCTTCGATGCACTCCTCGCAGCCCAGCTGTACACTATCTACTACAATTACGCCCTCGTTTTCGAGAAACCTCTTTGTGTTACTTGGAAGTGCCGGCTTGGACACCAAGTAGAACTTGTCGGGCTTGTACACACTCTTATAGAATAGTACTAGTTGAACCTCTGTTACTCTCACTCCGCGCCTCTTACCCTCAGTCACCTCTCTAATAACATCACTACTAATACCGAGAACGTCCGCGAGACCCGTCCACAGCCCTGAAAGCCAGCGTTTAAACCACTCGTCAAAGCTAAATGAGGGTGCGAGAGGGCCCTTTAATTCCCGCACGCGGAGAAACCAGTCACTCTGCTCTTTACACTCAATAATGACCTGGGGTCTGCGAATAGGGAGATCCGGGTTCTCGAGGTCAACTATGTTCTCGACCAGCCCGGAGTAGACCATTATATCCGGTCTGAGAGTCGTGTAGAGTCTCCACACAGTTTTCAAGTCCTTGAAGTCCCTCCAGCCAATTGGCCGGGGGGCTTCTAGAAAGAAGCTGAGAGAGCCCCTACTCGGAATGCTAACTGCGAAGTTGGGTGGGAGTATACCCGCTTTCTGCTTACCAGCCCTGTCAAAGTGCACTATGCCGTGTTCCGGGTAGACTAGTCTACCTCCCAGTTTCCCCAGACCGCGTAGTAGACTCGTCAGCACCCACACTTCGTAGAGAGTTCTCATGTTAGTATTCAAGCTAGACGTCACAGCCGCTCTAGCCTTAACAGCGTACTCTTCTAGGCTCAGCTTACCTCTCAGTAGGTCGTAGAGGTAGAGAGTAAGCTTCTTCTTCAAGTGCTCAACAGGGCTTTTCACAAAGCTGCTCATCTCCCTTGAGAGAAGCCAGCCCCTACCACCAACACTACTAATAGCCGTGTTCAAGAACTCTACGAGTAACTTAACACTAGTAGTCGCCTCGTCGAGCACGACTCTATTAGCGTACGCGCGCACAGTACACTCTCTGAATGCGTCGAGATACCCCTCACAGCTGGGATCGCTCAGCTTAATTCTCTTCCCTGGAAGGACCTTCACGCACTTCTTGACGGCTTCTAGTAGATCCATGCACTTGTTCAGACTGAGAGTAGCCGCTGAGCCCACGGTACGACACGCCCAGCCAGACGGCTCTCCGAAATCACTCCAAGCTCACTTCTACGTAAAACTGGGTAATTAATAATGAACTCGCGAGCACGTGTGAACGCTGTGCTGGTGCGCAGAGTGCTAGTTAATAGCACTCACTCAGAAAGACGTGTACTAGTTTCGCACTACAGTCCACGCAGCAGTTGAGTAGACCTGGGCACGTGGGGGGTTCGGAATCTCATTGTGATCTACCGCGTCTTAAGCTTAGTCTGCTCAAACTCAATTAAATTAGTGCAGGGCGTTTAGGTACTCGCAGAGACTCGAGAAGCATGTAGATGGGAGTACGTGCGCGACTGTCTAGTCTTTACGCCTTTATATGCGTATAAGCTTAATATTTTCCGCGCATAGTAGACTCGTAACTAGACTGGGGGGTGTTTTATTGCCACTCCCACTTAGAGATAGGAGGATATACGAGCACCCTATACTGACATTTCACCGCGGGCGAAAAGTCGTTTTCTACTTTGAAGGGCAGCCCGTTGAGGCGTATGAAGGCGAGAGCGTCGCAGTGGCTCTCTACGCTCTCGGCGTAGACGTCTTTAGCTGGAGTCCCAGGCTTGGCAGACCGCGCGGGCCTTTCTGCATGATTGGTAAGTGTAGTAGTTGCTTCATGACTATTAATGGTGTCCCGAACACTAAGGCCTGTAAATACCCTGTGCGCGAAGGGCTCGTAGTTGAGCGGCAACGCGGCTGGGGGGTCTTAAGAGAGAGTGCTAGTGTAGAGAACTCTACGCCTATCTCTAGTGAAAAGATAGAGACAGACGTGTTAATTGTCGGGGGAGGCCCAGCAGGCCTCGTAGCCGCGTTGACAGCCGCGAATTACGGCTTAGACGTCGTAGTAGTTGACGAGCACTTTAAACTCGGCGGCCAGTTACTCAAGCAGACACACAAGTTCTTTGGCAGTGTTGAGCTCTTTGGGGGGCTACGCGGCTTTCAAATAGCCGAGGAGCTGACGAGGAAGATCAGGGAGAGCGAGAGAATTAAAGTGCTCACGAGTAGCGTGGCGTACGGTGTGTTTAGAGGCGGGCTCGTGGGCGTTGCGAGCGAGAGTACACACTACATAGTAAAGCCCAGAGCTCTAATTGTAGCCACCGGTGCACAGGAGCGCTACTTGGACTTCCCCAACAACGACCTACCAGGCGTTATTGGAGCCGGTGGAGCGCAGACTATTATGAACGAGTTCGGCGTAAAGCCCGGCGAAAACGCTCTAGTCGTGGGCTCTGGCAACGTGGGCCTCATAGTCGCGTATCAACTACTTCAAGCTGGCGTGAGGGTGAGCGCGGTAGTCGAGATAATGCCCGAGATTGGAGGGTGGTTTGTTCACGCCGCGAAGATCAGGAGGTATGGCGTCCCTATTCTCACGAGGCACACTATTAAATACGTTGAGGGGGCGGAGAGAGTAGAGAGAGCTGTCGTAGCGGCTGTCGACGAGAAATTCAACTTCGTGCCGGGCACCGAGAGGACTTACGACGTGGACTTAGTGCTCCTCGCTATTGGCTTAGAGCCGGATTCGAGGCTAGCTATTCAAGCAGGCGCTGTAGTGAAGTATGTTCCCGAGCTGGGCGGCTTCGCGCCGATCAGAACGAGGTTGCTAGAGACTACTGTAAAGAACATGTTTATCGCTGGCGACGCGTCTGGCATAGAAGAGGCCACTACAGCGATGCTCGAAGGGAAAGTCGCCGCTCTAGCCGCGGTATCTAGGCTAGT
>JAJHQY010000029.1 GCA_020833085.1 Desulfurococcaceae archaeon | reverse complement strand
TGCTAGGTAGTAGTGAGCCTGTTACACCAGCGAGTACACCGGTGTTTACACTAATCACGCTAATTAGTTCTAGAGTCAACGCCTCGAGGGGGTCTCTGATCCTAGAGTACAGTTCTCTCGCGCGCTCAAGTGGATCATAGATTCTCTTAATAGCGTGTAGTGGAATATACGGGACTGCGAAATCAAAATACGGCACGTAGATACGCCGCTCGGCGTGCTCGTGTACTTCTCTAGGCGTGTACTTCTTAACAACTCTCTCGTAGAAAACACCGTTCCTACTCCACAGAGTCGCTCTACTCGTAGGCGTGTACTTCACGTACCCTATAAATCCGTAGCAGAAGTGAGCATTGCCAGTTATTACTGCGAGAGAGCCGTCTCCGAGCTCGACGTAGTAGTGGTCTAGTAGTCTTAGACCTAGCCGAGGCAATTTCACTCTACTCTCGGCTCCGGGACCTCTCTGAGCTGCTCTAGAACGTAGTTTCTTATACTGTTAATGTCCGGGAGGCTTTCAACTAGCTCGCCATTATCAATATACTTTCTCAGTAGTGGAGTGTAGCCATCTGGTATGTCGCCGGGTTTTTCGAGTAGTGTTACTATGTCATTTAACCCAGGCCTCTTCCTGTAGACTTGCTTAGCCCCTGGTAGCTTGCCTCTCTTAGTCACAGGCTTCCACGCGCCGTCTTCAAATACCTCTACAATGTCGGCACTAATGTCTACACTTGGAGGCATGGCTATGCTCGTACCCACGCCAAACGCGTCGACAATATCCCTCAACTCTACAATTTCCTTCTCATCAATACCCCCGCTCACGACGATCTTTACGTTCTTGTAGCCGTGGATATCTAGTGTCCACCGCACTTCCTCGACTATTAAGCGCATACTACCCCTCCTACTACTTGGAGTGTCGAGTCTCACTCCGTACAGCCTCTCGCCGAGTAGCTTAGCCGCCATGAGGGCCTCTTCTCTCTCGTCGTAGAAAGTGTCAACGAGCATTATCCGGGGGACGCTGGGCTCCACGACTTCGTCAAACGCCTTCCACGCCTCAACTTGATTGCCAAATACTATTATGAGAGCGTGTGGCATTGTACCTTGTGGTCTGAGTCCAAGGTACTTCGAGCTCGCTACTCCAGAGACGGCGTCTACGCCTCCTATATATGCAGCCCGGTCCAGCATAGGGGCTATTGCGGGGTGTGCGGCTCTAAGCCCGAAGAAGAGCACGGTTTTATTCATAGCGAGTCTCTTTATACGAGCCGCTTTAGTGGCCACACTGGAGTAGTGTCTGAGAATTCCAAGTAGAGCGGTCTCGTATACTGCGAAGTCGTCGTAGTAGCCTTCAATTATCATGAGGGGCTCTCCAGGCTTAAAGAGAGTGCCCTCTGGCATGGCGTAAACTGTGACTGGCTTACCCCTCAAGACGCATAGAGCTTCTTCTAGACCGGCAAACACGGCCCACTCATAGTTCTTTGGTAGTTTAACGACGTGGAATTCCATGCGGACTTTCTTTCTAATGTTCTTAGCTCTCAGAATGTCGCGCGTCCTTACAAAGTACACGTCTGTGACTAAACCACTGAGAATGTCTTCTTCACTCGCAATGTAGAGTCTCACTCTACTCACCCATAACCATTACTACTACTTCTCTCAGGGAGCGCGGCCCGTCCATTTCTAGTAGGAATATGTTTTGCCAAGTACCCCTCACAATTCTCCCATTTACTACAGGGAATACTCGAGTCGAGCCAAACAGCGCTGAGCCTATGTGCGCGTGGGCGTTATCGTCGATCATGTTGTGTTTCCACTTAGAGCTACCGGGCTCGGTGAGCTCTTTGACTTTCTCAATTATGTCGTCTAGAAGGCCTGGCTCGTGCTCGTTAACAATAATACTGGCAGTAGCGTGCGGGGCGTGAATGAGTACTAGGCCGTTCTTTACACCGGATTTTTTAACGACATCCTCAACACCGCTAGTTATGTCTAGGAGTTGAAATCGAGTAGTAGTAGTTAACTTAATGACCTCATAGTAGACTTTAACCATGCTTAAGTCACCTCCACTATAAGGAGACTTGAGAGTGTATATTTTAAGGATTATTTCGAATTAGCACTTATCGGGCAAAGTAGGGGTGTATTTTCGTGAGCGATGAGTGGTGGAGGCGGAGGAGGAGATTCTGGGAGGAGTTTTTCGGGGCTGACGAGATCAGGAGGATGTTCGAGGAGATAGATAGGTTCTTCGAGGAGATAATGAAGAGGTTCAGTGAGCTGACAGCTCAAGATTTAAGAGACATTACTAGAGAGCTCGAGAAGAGAGGAGCTAAGACGTATGTTTATGGTTTCAGTATAACAATAGGTCCTGATGGAAGGCCAATAATACGTGAATTTGGAAACGTTCCGCGTAGAAGAGGAGAGAAGGCTGTTATTGTCGAGGAGCGCGAGCCTCTCGTAGACGTCTTTGAGAGAGACGATGAAATAGTAGTTGTCGCGGAGATGCCCGGTGTAGAGAAGGATAAAATAAGTGTTAAGGTCTTGGAGGACGAGAGGACACTTATAATTAGTGGCAGTGACAGCGATAGGAGGTACTACAAGGAAGTAGACTTGCCGGCGAGAGTAGACCCCTCGTCCCTGAAAATGACGTATAAGAACGGAGTTCTCGAAGTGAGGTTGAAGAAAGCAGGGCGCGGAGTTCCAGGTGTTCGAGTGTAGTAGGCTGAGAAACAGAGAGATGCGAGGAAAGCTAGTTGCTAGTAGGCGTAATTAGTGATAGTCACGACAACTTAGAGGCTTTGAAGAGGACTCTGAGAGAACTACTCTCACACAGAATTCAACTACTCTTTCACTTAGGGGACTTCATAAGCCCCTTTACAATTAGGTTACTGAGAGATCTAGTTGGAGACGTGCCAGTAGTGGGAATTAAGGGTAACAACGACGGAGACGTCTACCAGTTGCTAAGGCTTTTTACACAGTACAACTGGACGTTTAGAGTAGAGCCTTCAATTATTGAGGTCTCCGGGAGGAGAGTTCTCCTAGTTCACGGGTACGGAAGCGTCGAAGACACAGTTAAACTCGTAAATGCGTGGGCTTCGAGTCTAGACGTAGACGTTGTTCTCTACGGTCATACCCACAAAGTAGACGTGAGGAAAACTAACGGAAAACTCATATTAAACCCCGGCGAGGCCTGCGGGTACATAACTGGCAAGTCCTCTTACGCTCTTCTAGACCTCAAGAGCCTTGAGGCAGAAGTCTATATTATCTAGGTGGACTCTAAGTAGAAGGTTCAGAGCACGCGCGGGGAGAGTCTGTTATGTCCTCGTACTCAGCTAGGCGCGCCGAGCTGGGTGAGGGGTTACAGTATCACTTAATGATCAAGAGGGGGGATGTGAGTCGATACGTACTCCTCCCCGGGGATCCAGAGAGAGTTCCACTAATAGCGAAGTACTGGGACAAAGCGTGGCACGTCGCCTCACACAGGGAATTTGTAACTTACAGCGGGTACTACAAGGGCGTCTTCATATCTGCTACCAGTACTGGTATTGGAGCCCCCTCCACCGCGATAGCTGTCGAGGAGCTCGCTAGGTGCGGTGCTGATACCTTTATAAGAGTGGGGACTACGGGGGCTCTAAGAAGGGATATTAGAATAGGAGATCTCGTCATCTCCACGGGGGCTGTTAGGCTCGAGGGTACTAGTAGACACTACGCTATTCCGGAATACCCCGCAGTAGCTAGCTTCGAGGTAGTCCTCGCGCTAATAGAAGCCGCGGAGACTCTCGGCGTTAACTACCACGTGGGGTTAACGGCGAGTAGTGACAGCTTTTACGTTGGGCAGGAGAGGCCGGGTTTCAGAGACTACTTACCACCCTTCCAGAGAGGGCTAATCGAGTACTTGAGGAGTATGAATGTTTTAAACTTCGAAATGGAGGCTTCAGTTATATTCGTGCTCTCCAACATATACGGCTTGCGAGCAGGCGCTGTCTGCGCGGCTATTGCCAACAGAGAAACAGACGAATTCAAGCCGGGTGCTGGAGTAGAGGACGCTATTAGAGTCGCTAATGAGGCCGTGAAAATCCTCAGTGAGTGGGATAGCGAGAAGGAGAGGCGTGGAAAGAAGTACATTACAGTAGACATCCTCAAGTCGACGAGAAGGTGAACACCATAGTATATACCCACATAGCTGTTGGTAACGTGAATATAGACATAACACTCTACACTGAGAAGCCCCCTCAAATAGGGGATACCGTACTCGCTAATAGCCTCAAAATACGCCCAGGAGGAGCCGCTCTAAATTACGCAGTTACAGTTGCGCAGTACGGTCACAGAGTCTACTTAGTTGCGAGAGCTTCTAGCCACGTGCTTGCACGTAAAGTTCTCGAGAAGATTAAGCAGTACGGAGTCAGAGTAGAGAGCGTAAAGCTAGTAGAGGGGGCGCCTGGAGTAGTAGTAGTACTCGTTGATAAGAGCGGCGAGAGAACAATGATCAAGTTTCCGGGTGTGAACGAGGAGCTGAAGCCGAGTGATCTCGAGCCGAGCCTGCTGAGAGGAGCCCACCTTCTACACGTGGCTAGCGTTAAGCCCGATGCGGCATTAGGCTTTCTGGAACTTGGGAGTAGAGAGGGCATTGTGACTACACTTGACCCGGGAGGCTATGTAGCTGAGTGGAGTAGTGATCTACTCGTTAAGGCGCTGAAACACACTCACACCCTCTTTCTCAATGAGCAGAGCTTCTGCGCGCAGTTCAGAGCTCTAAGTGTAGACAAGTTCTTCAAGTATGGACTGAGCGTTCTCGTTATTAAGCGAGGAGGTAAAGGTGCAGTAGTACTAACGCAGAGTCAGTGTTATAGTGGCTACGCAGAGCCCATCAAGAGAGTAGTAGACACTACTGGTGCCGGCGACGCTTTCAACGCGCTCTTTAACGCGAAATACCTCGAGTCTAAAGACCCGGGGCTCTCACTAGTATATGGACTAGCAGCTGGAACTCTCAAGACTGGGTTTAGAGGTAGCTTTATGAAGTGGAATTCAAAGCTCTTTGAACTCCAGTTAGAGAAAGTCGTCGTTGAGAGGAGAAGTTGTAGTGAGGTAGTACTTTGCACGGAGAGTTGAGAGAAATAGTGGAAATATTTCTGACCACTACTCCGGGAGACTTAGAAATACAGAGTAGCGAGTGCTGTGTAGTAGCCAAGTCTAGGAGTAGAGGGATCAGCGTCATAGCGCCCAGAAACCTCTCTGGGTGTTTAGCTACAGTACTACTCTACTTGTACGAGCTTACAGGAGAGATTTTTAAACACTACTTAGTGTGTATTAGAAAGCTCCGCGAGCTTGTCAACTACATTGACTTAACTCTAGACATCTACGTGGTTGACTGCGACGAAGATACGCGAGCACTAGTAGACCTAGCTGGAGTGCTGATTAGAGACTTCAACTACACTCTAGAGAGAGCTATTAGTGTATCAGCGCTACTAGTACTAGTTAACAGGGAGTCTAGTAGAGTTAGACAGTACCAGAAAGCGGGCGTAGGAGAGGCTAACTACGCTCTTTACCAGGAGTCGCTTAGTAGAGTTGCTAGCTCTCTGAGGCGCCTCGAGCTAGAAGTTCGCGGTGGTAGTGAAGTGGAGAGGTTGCTCAATGTAGCGGGCAGAGCTGTTAGAGGGGAGATCTCAGGTAGAGAAGTCCTAGAACGCGCTCTCTTAAATGAGGGCTTTACGAGAGTATACTACGCGAGCAGGGTACTAGGCGCGTGTCCTCAGAGTGTTAGAGATGTTATCAGCGCTCTCAATGACAGAGACTGGTCTAGAAGGCACACTCTCATACTCGCACCCGGTATTTTGAGTGTCTTACTCAAAAAGATTATTCCCGCAGAGCGACTCGTGTCTCTACCCTAGAATTCTCAGAAAAATCCCCACGTCGTAGAGGTTTACGTACACGTTCTTTCTGCTACTCCACTTCGAGAACCCTATGACCTCATTATCCGAGTGGTCAATTACAGTGTAAATTCCGATCTTAGAGGGGTACTTCTTAATTACGCTCTCGGGTAAAATGTCGTTCCCGTAGAGAAAAGCCCTGACCCCCTGATCAGACACAATTATCGCCGAGCGAAGCCCCCGCTCTCGTAGTATTCTACTAGCTAGAGTAGTTGAGGGGAGAATTGTCTTCTTAGTGTAGACGCCGAGCCACAACCCCTCGTAAATAACTCTCAAGCCACCTAGACGCAGCTCTCTAGCACTAATCTCCTCGCTGTGAATAGCGCAGAAGTCATTTATACACGTGAGTCTAACTCCCTGGTTAATGTACTCCTCTGGGTCTACGTCGTAGAGCTCTCTTATAGTGGACTTGAACTTCTCTACTACTCTCTGCGGGGCTTTACCGGTTCTCAGTTCTAGTCTTTCCTTCTCAGAAGGCATATTGTGTACCCGAAGAGCCCGTGTTTGTGAGGCCAGAGTCTAATACAGTTCTCGACACTCTCACTGAATTTTAAATTGCGAAACTCAACTATGCCCTTTGAGTAGTCTAGTAGTCTTACAGGAGGCTCTACCACTTCTAGGTTCTTTTTCGCATTAATAACGTAGTTGACAACGTACTCGTTCTCTTCAGGCGCAATACTACACGTAACGTACGCTATTAACCCGCCGGGCTCAACTACGTCTATTAGACTGGCTAGTAGCTCTATCTCCCTCTTTACGAGAATTGCCAAGTCCAGAATACTTGTTCTCCTCTTTCTACCAGGGTCAATGGAGATTCTGCCCTCACCACTACACGGGGCGTCTAAGAGAACTCTGTAAAACTTCTTTTTTAATTTACTACTAAGAGCCCTCGCGTCGCTCCACGTGACTACTACATTATCGAGCCTCATTCTCATAATGTGTCCTATGAGAGCTTTGAGCCTGTAGAGTACGAGGTCGTTAGCGTACACAACTCCTCTGCCACCACGCTCCTTTAAGAGCTGAGCAATGTAAGTCGCCTTGCCTCCGGGAGCTGCGCACGCATCTAACACGTCACCCGTGTATTCGTGTAGTAGGAGGAGAACTGGTAGTAGAC
>JAJHQY010000028.1 GCA_020833085.1 Desulfurococcaceae archaeon | reverse complement strand
TTGAGGAGCTGCGTGAATACGTGGCTCTACACAGTAGAGGCCCCGTAAAACTCGCTATTGAGGGCCCTGCACCTAGAAGGGCCGTTGCTCTACTTAAAGAGCTCTCTAAGAGAGCTAGTAAAGTCTACAGAGTTTGCGTGTACTCTCCATTTGAAGATATCAGTGAGAGCGAGCTGAGGAAGCTCGAAGAGCTCTTCGCTAATGCGACTATACACCAGAAGACTCCGCTACGCGTAATAAGGAGGAAGAGGAGAGAGCGTGAGAGAGTTAAGAGAGTCTACGCTGTCAGGGCCGTTAAGCTCACTTCTAGAGTATTTGAGGCGCTTATTCACTGTGAGGGCGGGTTGTACGTCAAAGAGCTGGTGCACGGAGATCAGGGCCGCACAAACCCCTCGTTCGCTTCAGTTCTAAACAAGACACTCATACCCATAGAGCTTGACGTGTTATACGTGGAGGAGAAGCTTTACGAGCTACTGCACCGAAGGAGCGTGTAGTAGGCTACACCTGATTACTCCTCAGACTGTCTTTTTAAAGACTGAGTGCTATTAAGTTATTAGCCACCCAATACGCGTACACTTGGTACTCGGTGATATCTCTTGGTTAAAGCGCCAAAGGGGTACAGGCATAGAACTAGAAAATTGCTGAAGAAGAGTGTTAGAGAGCGGGGTAGTGTGCCACCGCTGAGTCTGCTCATGATTGACTATAAAGTTGGAGAGAGAGTACACATTGTTATAAATCCTTCTATTCACAGTGGAATGCCTCACAGGAGGTATCACGGCAAGACAGGAGTAGTCATTGGTAAGCGCGGCAGGTGTTACATTGTTAGCGTAATGCTCGGCGATAGGGAGAAAGTACTCTTCGTCAGGCCCGAGCACTTAAGGCCGGCTGAAAAACCCGTTGTCACAGCTCAGAGCACAAGTAGTGGCGAGACGCGGTCTTAACTCGACAAATAGCTTGTTGTGCTCTTAGTGGTGTTTCCTCTATGAGTGTTTCAAGTAAAGTTAAAGCCGTAAAAGTCAAGCTTCTCTCAAACCCCGAAGCACTAGAGTACATTGAGAAGTACGTGGAGGAGTTAAAGAGTGAGACGACTACAAGTCCTACTCTCGCCCTGAGAGTACTAGAGTATCTCCACAAGTTCTCCAAAGTACCCGTTGAAAAAGCAGGTGAACTACGTAGAAAGCTAGAGGAGCTGGGGCTGAAAGAGGAGAGCATAATTATGATCATGAATATCTGCCCGAGCAGTATAGACGAGTTGATAGCCATACTGCAAGTTGAAGAGAGGGCTTTTGAAGAGGGCTTCCTAGAGAACATTATAAAGACTATTAAAGAGTACTGTACTAAGCAGTAAAGTATATCACTCTCCTCTCACAATATACTTGTCTCGAAAAACCGAGTGTCCAAGACACAAATACTCGCTGAGGGCTCTCTTGCGTGTCGAGACCTCCTTTTAGGCGTGTGGAGAGAGCGCGCGGAGGAAGGCACTACGAGGACGCTCTCTACGTGCTCGACTACTTGGAGATTGGTAATCCACACGACATACACCCCAGGCACAGGAATAACCCGTTTATTCAGGGTATAGGGACTAGGTACTTCACACTCCTAGAAGCGACGCCGCTACCAGCTGTGAGAATAGATATACTGAGCAGAGTGGAGCTCGGCGAGTACAGCCCCTTAAGGGATATAATACCAGTAACGTACAACGAGCTCACAGCCGTGGCCAGGTCTAATTTATCAGAGGCAATTAAGAGAATACTCCAGGAAAAAGAGCAGATCTTCGTCGAGTTCTTCAATATTGCTGAGCCGATTAACATAAGGCTACACTCGCTAAGACTACTACCAGAAGTTGGTAGTAAAGCCCTCGAGACTATACTGGAGGAGAGGAGAAAAGCTAAGTTCACGAGTTTTAGCGACATAAAGGAGAGGACTAAAATAGACCCCGTTAAAGTACTCGTTAACCGCATTATAACCGAGCTCGTGGGGGGTGAGAAGTACTACCTGTTTATTCGCCCACGCGAGAAAACCGGGATTTATCTAGGCTACTTGGAGAAACTGTATGGAGAGCTTATTTAACCCCGCTACAGTGAGCCGCCGAGAGCTCTTTGAGTGGACTCTCCGCGTTCTCAACACTTATGGAGTGAGGCCTCGTAAAAAACTAAGCCAGAACTTCGTAGTAGAGCCCCGCCTTATAGGCGAAATCCTCGAGAACATCGCCCCAGTGGACACTATTGAAATTGGCTGCGGTATTGGAACTCTCTCACTAGCTCTTCTAACTAGAGTCCCCAGGCTTCTCTGTATTGAAATAGACAGGAGGCTCTGTGAAGTCGCTGTTGACGTCGTAAAGAGCCCTCGCTTTACAGTTGTTAACGCGGACGCCGACAAGTACATTCCAGGCGCGGAGCAAGTAGTCTCTAATATTCCCTACCACGTGACGTCAGATCTGCTGGTAAAAGTCGCGCGAGCCAATAGAGTTAAAAGAGCTGTTCTCACGCTACAGAGAGAAGTCGCTGAGCGCTTAACAGCTAAGCCGGGCTCTAGGACTTACGGCAAATTGACCATTCTCGTGAACACTCTCTTCAGAGTAACTCAGGGAGGCGTCTACACACCTGCGAGTTTCTACCCCGAGCCAGAGGTGTTCCACGGAGTAGTGATACTCGAGCGTAAAAGAGAGTACGACGAGGAGGTGTGCGCTCTGGAAGAGCTAACGAGATCTCTTTTCAGAGAGAGGCGAAAACTAGTTGAGAAGGTCCTCGCTAGGAGACTTGGCGTGAGAGTTGAAAATCTAGGCTCCCTCGGGAGGGTTATTGCTGGTAAGAGGGTGTTTATGCTTAGTAGTGAAGTTTTACTAGAACTCGCAAAAACCCTGCGTGAAATGGGTGTTATTGCGTGCAAGCAGAGCCCAGACTAGAGTACCTCGGCGACGTCTACAAGCCCAGCGACGACACCTGGCTCCTGCTAGAAGTACTTGAGAGCAGTAGTGCTCACGGAGACACCTGCGTGGACCTTGGGTGTGGTAGTGGTGTCTTAGGTATCTACGCACTATTGAATAGTAGGTGCAAGCGCGTAGCCTTCATTGACGTGCAGGATGACGCCGTCAAGACAACTAGTGTCAACGTGGCTTTAAATGGCGTCGCCACCTTCTCAGTTATAATTCAGAGCGACGCGTGCGACCCTCTCCCCATTAGGTCCAGCTCCGTAGACCTAGTTCTCGCAAACCCCCCTTACCTCCCAGCAGAAGACCACGTTGCTAGAGACGAGGCTGTTAATGGGGGTGTTGAGGGGTATGAGAAGGCGCTGTGCTTTATCAGGGCCTCTACTAGTATTCTGAGGCAGTGTGGTCGATTATACCTCGTCTACTCCTCGCTCTCCAAGCCCAGTATTATACGCTCGCAGCTAGAGCGCCTTGGATACGCTGTAACCCTGGAGAGGACTAGGAATTTCTTCTTCGAGACTCTTACAGCTCTAGAGGGTGTCTTCACACGTGAAAGTCAGAGTTGTACTAGTCGGAATTGAAGGCGCTGTTAACTTGGGAGTGATAGCGAGGACTTGCGCGAATTTCGAGGTGAAAGAGCTCTACTTAGTAAACCCCGTTGCGAGTGTAGAGGAGGCTTTAAAATACGCTGCGGGGGGCAGAGAGCTACTACTCGGAAGCGTAGTGACTAGTAGTCTAGACGAGGCTCTAGCAGGTGTACACGTATCAGCCGCTACGAGCGCTATTGGGTACAGTGAGGGGGACGTGCTGAGGCAGGCGGTGACCATCGAGGAGTTCGCCGAGAAGATATACCCCGGGGCCGAGAAGGTTGCGCTGATATTTGGAAGAGAGAGCACTGGGCTAACGCGCGAGGAGATACTAAAAGCCGATTTCCTAGTTACAATACCGGCGAGCCCCAGCTACCCCGTACTGAATATTTCACAAGCAGTAGCAATATTCCTCTGGGAGCTCTGGAAGAGGGAGAAGAGACCCGCCACGAACGTTCCCCCCAGGGCTACTAGAGAGGACATGGTCAACTTAATTAAGGCTCTCGAGAAGGTCACTAGTCTAGCTATTAGTACTGACGATAAGAGGAGGAGGTGTAATCTCGCCTTAAAGAGACTTGTAACGAGGTCTCTCCCGTCACAGTACGAGGCAAAAGTACTCCTCTACTGGGCTAGACGCGTCGCTAGGCGACTAGAGTCTTGCCGCGTTAACGAGTCTTAGTATCTCAGCGTGAACGGGGTTCTCAGGTCTTAGAACAATATACGACCTCGGCGGGTTGCGCAGACCTGCTTTTCTGAGCTCACTTAGGGGTATTACGCGCCTGTACCTCAAGGGATTAGTGACTTCCACAGCTGAGACTCTGCACTTCCTGCCGACTATGTACAGTATATCTTCCTCTGTAACTCCCCGAGGCCTTGTAGTCCTCACGAACTCCACTACTTCCTCTGCCCTCCCCGTGTAGATCCTGCCCGCTGTAAACTCGCCGATAATAGCCTTAATGGGTCTAGACGCGTATAGCACTACTCGAGCTCCCGTTTTGAATAAAACTCCTTTTCTCAACTCGTACTCTTTTAAGCCACTGAGTATATCCTCAGCGTACTTGGGTTTAATTGAGAGTAGAATTGTGAGAGTCAAGTTGCGAGTACACCGCTACTTAGGGATAATTCTAGTACCGGGGTTCTTCCCCTTTAGCGCCTCGAATATGGACTCCGGGTTTCTGTAGTCGAGAACTTGTATCTCCACACTACTCCTAATTGCCAGCTCCAGTGCCTGAGCATCTATGAGAGCGTAGTCTCCTGGAAGAGTCTTCTGCTCCACTAGCTTCTTCAACTCAGTAGCCGTTACTTCGCTGAGCGGCTTAGCGTCCGGGTGCTTCGTGGGGTCTTTAGTGTACACTTTGCCAATAGCTGAGAAGTAGTACGCTTTCTTAACTCCAAGTGCTTCGGCCGCCTGGAGTAGTACTGACGCCGTAGACTGCCCCGGCACGAGGCCACCGGTCACTGTGACTGGGTATAGTAAAGCCGACTTGACGATCTCTTCGAGTGTTTGCGGGGGCGCTGGGGCTGAAAGGGGGCTTAGAGCCCCTATTAAGACCAGCGCGTTAAGCCTCGACACCCATATCCCGATCTCGTCGAGCCAGTAGTTTGAATCGACTCCGAGACTCCTCGCTAGTTCAATGTACTTCCTAGCCACCTCGCCACCACCTGTAACTACAACAACTCTACGAGTCTTAGAGAGCTCTCTAATAACGTTCACATACTTAGACAAGACTTCACTACTAGTAAACGCCTTGCCCGTTATTTTGAGAACAGTGAACTCCAAGTCCTAAACACCCAGAGTTACTTAGCTGGACTCGAAGATTAAAATTAAGCTCTCAGCACACTTATTACTCTCAAAGAGCTACACCACGTAGTAGGCCGAGTACAGTTTCGTGGTGTCTCAGCGCGTGTGTGGAATAATCGGCCTCTGTTTTAACACTACGCGAGAACTAGGTAAGCTCATATACACTGGTCTACAGAGACTCGAGTACAGGGGCTACGACTCAGCCGGCATAGCTGTAATTAGTAGTGGGCGCCTCTTACTCGCTAAGGGTAAGGGGATGCTGAGAGATCTCGAGGAGAAGCTGCAGTTCACGAAGTACACTGGTACTACTGGCATAGGGCACACGAGGTGGGCTACGCACGGGCCGCCATCCGATATCAATGCCCACCCCCACGTGGACTGTAAAGGGCTCTTTGCAGTTGTTCACAATGGAATTATAGAAAACTACGACGAGCTCAGGAGGAGGCTTACTAGTAGAGGACACGTCTTTAAAAGCGATACTGACACTGAAGTCGTACCTCACCTGGTTGAGGAGTACTACGAGGAGTTTAGAGACGTCTACGAGGCCTTTAAGAGAGCCGTGAGGGAGCTGAGAGGCGCTTACGCAATACTAATGATCACTCCTCTCGAAGAGAACAAGATATTCTTCGCCAAGAAAGACAGCCCGCTAGTCGTGGGCCTGGGAAGCGGCTACAATGTACTAGCAAGCGACATACCAGCAGTACTAGATCACACCCGCCAAGTCGTAGTACTCAGGGACTACTGGGTTGGCTACGTAACCCCCACTACTATTGTAGTGGAAGACCTCTTAACAGGCGAGAGGGTAGACTACGTGAAGTACGTAAGGCTCGTTGAGTGGAGTATTGAAGAGGCCTCGAAAGGCGGGTATCCGCACTACATGCTCAAAGAGATCCGCGAGCAGCCGCAAGCGCTGAGAAATACTCTCGCGGGTTTAAAGAGCGCGCGGGAGCTCCCGCTAGCCGTTAAAGCCATTGCTGAGGCTGAGCGCGTATTTGTAACTGGCGCGGGGACTAGCTACCACGCCGCCGAGTTCTACGCGCTCGCCTCTAATACGCAAACCAAGCTGCTCACCGTGCCATTTATAGCTAGTGAGTACGAGTCTTACAGTAACGTCGCTAGCGAGGGAGACGTCTTACTAGCAATTAGTCAGAGTGGCGAGACAATGGATGTACTGAAAGCTGTGAGGAGGTTCAAGAGTGCGGGGGCGCGAGTTATAGCTGTTTCAAACGTAGTCGACTCGGCTATTCCGAGAGAGAGCCACATAGCACTCTACACTAGAGCAGGCCCTGAAATAGGCGTAGCGGCTACTAAGACTTTTCTGACACAGACACTCCTCTTAGCGTGGCTACTAGTAGAAGTAGCTGAGTACACAGGCGCTCTCTCCGCGAGCGAGAAATCCGAGATCGCAAGGACCCTGGAGGAGTCCCCTAGAGTAGTAGAGGTCAGCGTGGAGAGGAGTGAGAAAATAGTATACAACCTCTCGGCTGCGCTTGCTAGTAAGACTAGTGCGTACTACTTGAGTAGACACGTTGGCGTGCCGATCGCTAAAGAGGGCGCGCTGAAAATAAAAGAAGTCGCGTACATCCACGCCGAGGCCTACCCGGCCGGCGAGTCTAAACACGGACCAATAGCCCTCGTTGAGAGCGGCTTCCCCGTAGTGTTTGTAGTGCCGGGAATTAGCCGAGTTGAACAGGCCATTAAAGGCAACATTGAGGA
>JAJHQY010000002.1 GCA_020833085.1 Desulfurococcaceae archaeon | reverse complement strand
CTTCTTAGTAACATTTCTCAACTCTACTCTAGCCATACAAAGGCCCTTCTCCGCTTATATAAAATTATTCCCATTGAGAGTTAAATATTGAGCTCCACTGAGGCATCAAGCTAAAAAATAAAATAAAAAAATCTTCTCTTCCATTCTTCCTAGCGACCCTTTACTTTCTCTTCTTCAGTAAGAAACCAGCTATACCGGCTACTATGATGACTACTACTAGAGCTATTACTTCTATTCTCTCAAGCGGTAGTCTTGGTAAGCCTGTTTGTGTAGGAGTGGGTGTGGTGGGAGTTGGCGTTGGAGTCGGGGTGGGGATGGGCGTAGGTGTGAAGTGGTATAGTCCGTAGCGACCAACGCCCACAAGTTTAGCTAGCTCGCCAGTTTCTATGTTAAAGCTCTTGAGCATGGTGTACTGGTCTTCTGCTGTAGGCGCTAACAAGTCGAGTACGCGTGGAATAATGCCTTTTAGTGAGGCCTTGGCGTACTCTGGTGTGTTTGGTACTTCTACATACCACTCTCCTCCACCAATGATAAACGGCCTTATTCTGCTAGGTCCGTATCCATCGTGACTAGTTACCACTACTACGTATACCCAGTCCTTAATGTTCTCTACATCGTAAAGGACTTCTTTCGCAACTTCAACTATAATAGACTTCGTCGCGTGATCAGCGTACGCTCTGAGAAAGCCGTCTTGTACTAGCGGTCTCTCTTTATCGAAGTAGTAGAGAGCTGTTCTCTCTCCAGTAGGCAGTGGATCAGTACCCCAGCCAGGAGCCACTAAGAGAGCCATGTGCCATCCATGTGCTATAGTGACATTTAATCCGAAAGTGTCTTGACGCCCTGGTGCTTTAAGAGTTGTTAAGATGTAAACGTGTATTTGTTGCATACTCCAGCCGTTAGGACCACCCCACGGGTTTCCGCCGAGCTCTCTAAACGTGAATACAAAGACCACTCTATCTCCTGCATCTAGTACTGTGAATTTTGTTAAGTCAAATACTCCAGGCACAAATACAGCTGCTCTGGGGTACTTGAAGTCACCCGGACCATTGTCATCGCCGACGGGATCGCTCATTTCGAATACAACTTCTCCAATTACTCCTACTGGTTTAGGTATGAATAGTTGATAGGCTAGTCCAAGCCTTGAAGACCACTCAGACACCGTGTTATTCAAGTAGACTACTACGGCTATATAGGCAAGTTCGCCAGTAGCTAACTTCAAATCGCTTATCTTTACTGAGAACTCTGCCGAGTAAGAACCTGGGATACCCGTTACGAACACGTCAACTGCGCCGAGCTGACGCCACGTACCGTTAGTAGCTAAGCCTATATAGGCTTTACGCGCAGTGAAGTCTACTAGTACCTCTCTCATCAAGTATATTCCTAAGTCAACGCTATTGTACCTCGGGTATAGTACATAGTCGGGCTTGTATGGTGAGAGAGAGGCGTTGGGAGTCGCGAAGTATACTGCTACGATAACGTCCCTTAGATCATTTGCCTTAATATTCACTGCGAAGTATAAGTGAGAAGCACTCACCGCGACATATACAGTTGGAACTACTCTTCCAACAGTGATTCTCAGAGCTCTACTTTCATTTACAAGTGCTTCCCACAAATTCTCTATTTGGCCATCTATTACTGGTGGGCTCTCAACTAGTGATGGTGGAACTGGGTTGAGTGTTCCTATAGGTGTGCCGTCTGGATACGCTGTGAGGAGTAGGTATTGAGGCACCTGTATTCCAGCTAGTTCGTAGGCCCTCCTTAGATAGGCCTTGAAGAGCGGGTCGAAAGGTGCTGGAGACCCGCCGCCATCGCCTCCATACCACCACCACCAGTCACTAGCTTGGGCTTTTAACAGGTACTTTGCCACACTGTAATGCTTAGTATAGAGTTCTGAGAAGCTGTTCACGCCGAGAGCTCTCATAACGTCTTCTCTTGCTTTAATCATCCACATCCACGCTACGTTTTCTTGTCTATGCCCAATCCATATCGCTAAGTCTCCGCCCCAAGAGCCCTCTGGTAGCCTCGCACTGACAGTTCTCCTGGGTAACTCTGAGTACGCATCTCTGTAGCTGTCAGGTGGAATATTAGATATATCTCTCCCTACTAAGTCGAGGTACTCGTAGTTTCTTAGTGGTAACGCCTTAGCCGTGTTGGAAAATCTCTGTATAAACTCCCACGGTGTTATTGTCTCTATTACACCCTGATCCTGTAGCTCCGCCAGCTTAGAGTACAGTTTAGTGAGGAAAATTGTGCCGAATTCTGGATAGTGCTCCCACGGGTTCTCGCCGTCAAGCGCAATAACGACGAGTCGAGGACCTTGAGCTTGCGCTCTGTAAGCTAAAATTCTGCTCACGAGGTCGTTTACCGCCTGATCCTGGTCCCAGCCACTGTACTGGAAGCTTATTAAATTGCTAAGCGTTGTTTCCCTGAACACAATGAATATCCTGCCTTCTGGAAAATCAATATACCAGGGAACCCCTAGATTATTGATGTTACTTGCATCTGTCCCCGTGGCCGCGAGTATCGACTGATCCGTGACGGTCCAGTTCACACCAGCTCTCTTAAAGGCTCTAACTACATACTCGTTTACTGCATGCTCAGCTGGCCAAGTCCCTGCTGGCGTGAAGTTGAAATACTTCTCGAATAGAGTCACTGCGAGTTTAACGTGTATTTCAAGGTCCTCGTCGAGGCCGGCATCTACTAGTAGTGGGGCTAGTGGATGACTATACGGTACCGGTATGATCTCTACTTGTTTTCTACTCACTAGCTCCCTGTAGATCGGTATTAATTTGGACATTATATCTCTGTGAACACTTAATACTTGGCGTAGGTGCTCTATATTGAAGTTAGGATAAGGCTCCGTGTAGGCTTTTGTCATTAAACTGTAGATCTCTGGATACTGCTCTCTAGCTACTAGTGGATCTATCCAGAGTAAGTTAAACATTACTGCTAAGTCAATTACTTCTTGACTTAATAAGTTGCCTCCAGTAAAGCCTGTTACAACACAATTGATCAGCTCTTCTTCCGTTGTAGCAACTCGTGAGCAAGTGGAAAATAGTGCTTGAGCTCTATCACGTAGCTCCCTGTACCTAGGTGATCGGTTGACTATTCTAGCCCAATTTATATCAAAGAACCCGCCTGGTATTCTCAACATGTTAAATACGTCTCTCACTGTTACAGTGCCATTTACAATTTTCCACGAAATTATCTCTCTTAAGTCCATTTTTCCGTTTTCCACGTAGTCTATAACTTGCTCTAGGAGAGAGCCGGAGAACGTGAATGTTACTTTAACACTGGGGTATTTTGATAGTATGTAAGCCATTTTGTAGTAGTTTCCAACACTGTGCATTCTCACCCATGGCAGAATAAAGTGTGTCTCGTCTGGACTGTAGTACCATGGCTGGTGGTAGTGCCATATAAAAGCCACATATATCTTCTCCTGCTCCGCTCCTATTCTATCTAGGGGTGCTAGTAGTAGACATAGAAGTACTACTACTAATACCCCCAATATTATTCTTGAACGCGGCTTCATAAAGACACCACTTAGGCTAAGTATATAGTGCTCTTTAGAATTTAAATTTTTCATTTAACTAAGATTAACTAAGATAAGCTAGAAGTGTTAATATGGTGGTGCTTTGCCCGCCTGGAAGTGTCCGCGGTGCGGCTTTAGAGGCGACTTGTCTTCAGAGTACTACTGGAAGTGCCCAGTGTGCAGTAGTCCACTAAGCTTAGAATACTCTGTTTCTGGAGAGATCACTGAGTCGAAGAATGTGTGGGAGCGGTATAGAGGATTTATTCCATTTAAACCCGAGAAGTATCGAGGCGAAGGCCTAACACCTCTTGTAGTCGAGAGTACTGGAGCTCATGAACTGCTATTTAAATTAGAGTACCTAAATCCCGGTGGTAGCTTTAAAGATCGTGGTACAGCTCTCGCTGTTTACTACGGGTTTAAAATGGGGTTTAGAAAGAGCGTTGTCGACACTAGCGGTAATACCGGCATATCTGTAGCCCTCTACTCTAGACTCTACGGTTTGAACTCAGTGATCATAATGCCGAGAGAAGCCCCTGAAGGCAAGAAGAGAGCTGTTAGGCAGTTAGGCGGAGTCGTCATTGAGACAGAGGGTCGATTAGGCGCTAGTAAACTCGTATACGAGTACATTAACGAGCCTGGTACTTACTACGTAGCGCACTTGTGGAATCCTCTTTACATTGTAGGACACGCGACTATTGCTTATGAAGTCTACGAGGATATAGGTGTGCCGGATTACGTAATTGTGCCAGTGGGGTCCGGAGGACTCCTCCTCGGCGTAGTGTATGGTTTTGAGAAGCTAAGAGATCTGGGTCTTACTAATAAAGTACCCAGAGTAATAGCCGTTCAGGGGTATAGTACACAGCCAGTTTACACAGCTATGTATGGGGGGTCGCTATCAGGAGAGCCCTCTACTCTGGCTGATGGCATCATGGTCTCTAATCCGCCTAGACTAGCCGAGATAGTAGACGCTATTAAGAGAACAAACGGAGAAGTAGTCTTAATCGGCAATAGCGAAATAGCGCGAGCACATAAAACCCTCTGGGAGTGGGGCTTTACTGTAGAGCCTACATCCGCTGTTGTGTATGCCGCTTACGAGAAGATCTCTGCGAAGATACCGAGCAAGAGCAGAGTACTACTAGTACTCACAGGTTCAGGGCTGAAAACACTATAAATAGAAGAACTATATAAGAGGATACCTGCATAGTCATAGTGGGGCCCGTGGACGCGGGTAGGCCCCAGCTGTTGCTGGGGCAGATAACCGCGTAAGTGTGTAGGAGCACACGCCATCCCCCACGCACAGCGATGAACCCCGCCCCATGGGGCCTGTGGAGGTGGGGCCCCCCTCGGAGGAGGGGGGTAGACCACCTTAGCCGGGGGAACCAGGCCAGGCCCGGAAGGGAGCAACCTAACCCCGGACACAGGCGTTCATGGGTCACCGGGGTTGAGCTTGCGTGGAGCGGCTCTGGCGTGTGCTTCTACACACTTACGCGGAGCCGCGTCCACGGGCCTTGGGAGAACTGAATTGAGTTTAGTGGAATTAAATTTTAGCGGTGTTTAGCGCCAATATGCGTAGAACTAGAGTTAGGAGAATTCCCGAGTTTAAAGAAGTCATTTATGATGAGCACCACTGGCAACTCTTAAAGGAGCTCAGATCACGAGCACTTGAAATTATGAGAATTTTTGCGAGTAATGGCATCAGAGTGTGGCTCCATGGCAGTGTCGCTCGAGGAGATGTGCGCGCAGAGAGCGATATAGATATAGTAATACCGGTCAGAACCCCCGCGTACCTTGTAGAGTATTTGCTAGAGAAGAGTGGCTGCAAGCCGCGTAATCGCTACATAGTAGTAGCCACACCCACCTCTACGCCCAAAGGCGTTATTGTGCTCGACGACTTTGAGCGTGTTACTGTGAGCTTTCCGCTATTTGACTTTAAACCCCAAGAACTAGAGTTTTACAAGTTCGGCGGGTATTTAGAGTACAGTGAACTACTAGAAAATAAGCGCGTACCGGGTGTTAACAAGAACCTTGTATTAATTAAGCCCACGGAGAGGGGTCATGAAGAGTTACCAGTTATAGGGTGGGAGGACTACGTGGCGAGAGTTCTTGGCGTGGATATAGAAGTAGTTATAGAGCGAGTTAAAGTCTTAACGAGAAGAGACGAGGTGGGGAGAACAGGTATTTTCGCCAAAGTAGTCCTCCTGCCTAGTGAGAGCTTTGAAGAAGCGCTGGAACGCCTCTTCCGAGAAAGGAACATTCTCTATAGACTACACGGCCTACACTAGCAGTCAACGCTTACCTCGACACTTTAAACCTCAAAATAGCGATTACACCACCAAATCCCCGCACCTCACCACCTAGATCGCAACTCCCGGGAATGATAATTATCTCTGACTTCGTTTCGTAAGCTGTTCTTAGTAGAGTTTGTGCTTTTGTAAACTCTTCATCGCTACTCGATTTTAAGAAGTCGTCAACTATTACTAATACCTTTACGGCGCCTAGTTGACACGCTGTGAGCACGTCGTCGAGCCCATAAGCCACCATTTCGGGGTCCTTAATCAAGAGCTCCTTAAAGAGGTTAAGGACTTCACGTGCCTTAATGAGCTGAAAGTCACCAACTACTTTTTTTACGACATCTCTATTGAGAACTTCTTGTACACCAGAACAACCACCACTAGACGTGGAATCTGTATAGACGGGTATTTCAATTACTTCTCTAAGGGCCCTGGCTACTCTCTCTTTAAACTCTCCAGGACCCGCAACTATTATTACCTCGACGCGCTCTCTACTAGAAGTCTCCAGAACACTTCTCACGATGCGCCTAGTAAACGCCTCTAAGTGGCTTTCATAGTCTACGCTGTAAGCCTTGCTGGGCAGAGTATTAGCGTAGTCTAGTAAATACTTAACGCCCTGCTCTAAGAGCAACGCTATACAGACCTCTTCGTAGTCCACACACACAATTAGGACTCTAGGTTTACGTGTGCTAAATCTCTTAATGTACTCGAGTTCGTGATTTTCCCACTTACTCTTAATTACTGTTATAGTGTCTCCTACACCAATGGCTATAGTGTGGTGTTTACCTTTAACGCCGAGTTTCTCCGGGCCATCAACAATAATACCACTCACTCTCAATTTATCTGCAAACTGCTGAAATTCAACTTTTTTCACTACTACTCCGAGTACTACGGGAATTCTAGTACTTCCACTTTCACCAATTTTTACTTCTCGCGTCGTCTTAGCGTAGACAATGTCGCCTTCTCTAATTACATTGTAGAGCACCCACAAGTCATCTATGGTCTCACACTGAAGTTTTAGAACTCCTCGCTTCAAGTCCTCTTCAATAAGCTTCAATTACACGCCCCAGTAGCATACCCAGTATTTTTCAGGCTTTAAATTATAATTAAACTCTGGAGACGTGTAAAGTGCGTGAATATGGAAGTCGAGTTTTACGTTTTAGACGTAACTTACGAGATTGTGGGTAGTGAACCCCACATCATTATATGGGCTATTACGCGCGACGGTAAGAGAGTTGTTCTACGTGATAGGGCTTTTAGACCGTACTTCTACGCTGTACTGAGTGACCATTCCAGTGCTCAGAACATAGTAAGCAGAGTAAAGGCTATTGGAGAGCCGCCTTCACCAATACTAAACGTGGAGCTTGTTGACAAGAAATTTCTCGGTAAACCCGTTAAAGCACTCAAGATAACTACCCTCATACCAGAGTACGTGCGGAAGTACAGAGAGAGAGTCAAGCAGATACCCGGTGTACTCGATGTCGTGGAGGCCGATATCAGGTTTAGCATGCGCTATATACTCGACAAAGGTCTGAGACCCTGTGGCTGGCATATTGCTAAAGTAAGCGAGCTTAGACCTACTCAGAGTTTTCGAGTTCAGGAGGAGTACGAGATAGTCGGAGAGATCAGGTCTCTAGAAGACTCTACACCTCCACGAGACTTGAGAGTAATGGCTATGGACGTTGAAGTGTATACTGAGCATGGCTCACCTAAACCACAAAGAGACCCAGTAATAGTTATAGGGGTGGCTACGAGCAATGGGGATGTGCAGCAATTCACAGCAGAGAACCTCGTAGATAAGAGTGCTATACAGGAATTCACTAACTACGTTTTAAGCTACGACCCCGATATAGTACTTGGCTATAACAGTAATAATTTCGACTGGCCATACTTACTCGAGAGGTCAAACTACCTCGGCGTGAAACTAGACGTGAGCAGGAGAAAGGGCGCTACACTATCTACGAGCACATATGGCCACATCTCTATTCCGGGTAGACTACACGTCGACTTATTGAATTACGCCGAAGAGATCCCCGAAATTAAACTGAAGAGCCTTGATGTAGTAGCGGAATATCTCGGTGTAATGAAGAGATCTGAGAGAGTTCTAATAGACTACACCGACATTCCTAAATACTGGAAAGACCCTGAGGGCAGAAAACTCGTACTGAAGTACAATTTAGACGACGTTATCTCTACGCTTAAACTTGGAGAAAAGTTCCTGCCTTTTGCGATGCAGCTCTCATACGTCACGAGACTCCCACTAGATCAAGTGGGACCTGCTAGTGTGGGTTATAGGCTCGAGTGGTTCTTAATGTACGAGGCTTCGCGTAGAGGTGAGCTTATACCTAACAGAATTGAGAAAGAGAGCGAGCCGTACAGAGGAGCTATTGTCCTAAAGCCTATTCCTGGTGTACACAGTAATATAGTTGTATTAGACTTCACGAGCATGTATCCTAATATAATGATCAAGTACAATATAGGTCCGGATACAATTGAGAGAGGAGGGATCTGCAGCGAGGAGACACACTATATTGCGCCCGAGGTAAATCACTGTTTTAGGAAAGAACCTGAAGGATTTTTCAAAAACGTACTTAGTAGACTACTAGAATTGAGAAAGAAAATTAGAGAAGAAATGAAGAAATACCCGCCGGGCTCGCCGGAATACGTACTGCTAGATGAGAGGCAGAGAGCTGTTAAAATACTAGCAAACGCGACTTACGGCTACATGGGCTGGGTCCAGGCTCGGTGGTATTGTCGTGAATGCGCTGAAGCCGTTACAGCGTGGGGGAGACAGCTGATAAAGGGTGTTATTGAAAAAGCCTCTCAATTAGGCTTGAAGGTGATATACGGAGATACAGACTCGCTGTTCGTCACACATGACCCCGAGAAGATTAAAGCACTAATTGGCTTTGTCGAGCAAAACCTCGGCTTCGACATAAAAGTAGATAAAGTGTATGTGAGAGTGTTCTTCAGCGAGGCTAAGAAGAGATATGCCGGGCTATTGGAAGATGGTAGAATAGACATTGTAGGCTTTGAGGCTGTTAGAGGGGACTGGGCAGACATTGCTAAAGAAGTTCAGGAGGGAGTAGTCGAAATATTGCTGAAAAAAGGGAGCGTAGAGGAGGCTGTTGAGTACGTGCGTAGAGTTGTTAGCGACCTCACACAAGGCAAGATCCCCCTAGAAAAACTAGTGATATGGAAGACCCTAACTAAGCCCATAGAGGAGTACGAAGCAGAGGCTCCTCACGTACTAGTTGCTAAAAAGCTAATGCGACTCGGGTACAAAGTCGAAGTCGGCGACAAGATAGGGTATATTATCGTCAAGGGCTCTGGCAAAATCTCGGAGAGAGCTGAGCCTTACATATTAGTGAAAGATCCGCGCATCGTGGACGTTGAGTACTACATTGACAGGCAAATAATCCCTTCCGCACTGAGGATTTTAGAGTACTTTGGTGTCAGCGAAGTCCAGCTAAAAAAGGTTCAGGCTGGTAGGAAAAGCCTCTTTGACTACCTCACTAAGAAGTAAAGGCTAACTCAAAGGTCGAGAATGTTTAAATAAGCTCGCTGAATGTTAGCGTGACTACATTTGGAGACTTGAAATCGACTTTACCTATTCTCGCGCCAATGAGTATTTTAATGTTTTTCTCCGATGATATGTCTATTAGCCTCTGTGTAATTATGCCATCTAGCACTACTGCGTAAATAGAGTCTTTCTCCGCACTACTAATCTCGTTCACTAGATCTCTCACCGGTATTCTCTTGATCTCTTTCCACTCCCTAGTATACAGTACGGCTTCAAGTGTACCCTGAAGAGACTTGATAGTCTCAGTTATAGCGATAGGAATTGTGAGAGTCTCTTCCACTACTTCCTTTATAATTCCGTGTAATTTCTTCTGCGAATCTAGCAGTAACTGCGCGTCTCTATTACCCTGTTTAAGCAGACCCTCCAAATAATTAAACACGGGCTGAGCTTTATTGAGTACTTCCTCGAGCTCCTTTCCAGTCAGATCTTCAACTTCTCTATTTGGCGGAGCTCTAGCAACATAGTCTACTTTAATAGACCTTAAGACCTCTTTTAATACGAGGTCCCCGCCGTGATCGCCATCGACGAGAAGGATAATCTTCTTCTTAGTAGAGAGGTCTTTTATAGTGTTGGGAACCCTCTTAGCACCGCCGAGTGCTATTACGTTCTTGTACCCATATCTTAGTAAGTTTATAACGTCCGCTCTGCCCTCTACTAATATTATTGTATCGCTCTCGTCAATTCCAGGACCTGCGGGTAGGCCTTCTGGCCCGTAGTTTATGGGTTCTGGGACTTTTAATAAGTCCTCTATTCTCTTAATGATCTCCTTGACATCAGGTGTTTTCTCTTTTCTCCAGGACTTTAATAACTCAACTGCGCGATTAATGATCTTTTTAATCTTTTCCACTCTCAAGTCAATTATGTCGACGACTTTTATCTCGGCGTCGTAGGGCCCCACTCTCTCAACAGACTCGATCATAGCTGCTAGTAGAGCCGTTTCTACTCTGTCTAAATTGCAAGGTATTAGTATTTCTCCCTGCGTTTTTCCACCGTGTGTTTTTATAGATACTTGTATTCTCCCCACTCTGCCCTTGTCTTGTAGTGTCTGCAGGTCAAACTCCTCGCCGAAGAGTCCTTCTGTCTGGCCGAATATAGCGCCTATTATGTCGTGCTTCTCTACAATTCCATCTACTGTAATGGTCGCCTTAATGAGGTACTTAGCCATACACGCGCACCTAAACTACTAGGTCACTAAACTCCCAGCCTCTCATAGAAAGTGCTCGTTTTCGAGAAAACGCCGTCTTTACAGTTGCAAGTTAGACAACTCGGACTCTATTAACTTTTTTGTTCTGCCAGCTATAACGCCTAATTCTCTTACTTCTACCAAACCCACACGCCGCGCAATAGCCCTTTGCTACGTTGAAACTGTGCCTCCCACATCTTCTACATCTAATGTGGCTTTTACTCCTTCCGTGTTTTCCGAAACTCGTAGTACCCTTAACCAAGTATTATCACCCTAACTCGTCGACATGGGTGACACTAAGACGATTGTATCTCCCCGTATAATGACCATGCCTAGTTTTCTAACTGTACCGTCTTGCCTTAATTCCTCAGCGTTTTCTAGTACTACGTTCAAGTGCTGATCAAAGCTTTTGAGCCTACCTCTAATCATTACTCCTTCCTTTGTCTTTATCAGCACGTTGTTGCCCAGGTTTTCTTCGAGTATTTTATGTGCTGTTTCACTCACATAGCTACACCTTAATTAGTCATCGAGTTCCAGGCTACGGATAAGTGCTCTTAGAGATAGTAGTCCAACGTAGGTTTATAAGCTTAGATTATAGTGAGGAAAAACGGAGACTCAATACGACAGGTGTAGAGATATGCCGTTTAATAAAGGCGACTTTGTACTAATAGAGTACACAGTGAGAGTTAAAGAGACGGGGGCTCTACTAGACACAACTAGCGCCGAGCTCGCGAAGCAGGAGAACATATACGATGCTAACAAACTCTATGGTCCTACTCTAATAGTGCTCGGTAAGAACTGGATAAACAGTGTTGTAGAGGAGTGGATACTCAATGCTAATGAGAATTCTGAAGGGGAAATTGAAGTGCCACCGAGCAAAGCTTTTGGCGAGAGAGATCCTAGTAAAGTAAAAGTGTTTAGTCTACGGGAATTAGTGCGGCGGGGGTATACGCCAAGTATAGGCGACGTGGTTGAAATCAATGGAGCTCAAGGTATTATTAAACAGATTAGTGGTGGGCGAGTCATTATAGACTTCAATCACCCACTTGCTGGAAAAACCCTGGTGTACAAGGTCAAAGTAGTCAAGAAGCTGGAAGGCTTTGAGGAGAAGGTTAAAGCTCTCTCATCGCGACACTTAAGAATACCTCAAGAAGAGATCACAGTGAACTACGACGAGTCAGAGAAAAAGCTAGTGATTACCATACCAGGCAAGTACGTTTCGCGCGGAGACATAAACTTCGCCAAGATCACTCTTACTAGAGACGTATTTGAGCTATTTAAAGATCAAGTGTCTGTCCTCGTATTTAATGAGGTCTTTAAGCGACCACAGAGTTAGTTTAGAGAGCGTGGTTCAGGAGTAGGGATATTGCATAGATATTTTCAAGCTCTGCGTACTAGTTTAACTACTACTAGTCTATTACACCTATCTCCTTGAGGATTTTTGCAGCGGCTTCTCTACTAATACCGCCCTCTCCTAGAATTGTATACCTCTCAGGTCTTATAGTGTGAGCTATTGTTAGTGCTTTGATAATCTCTTCGCTGGAAAGCCCCAACTCCTCTGCTCTTACTGGTAGCCCAATTTTGCTCATTACCTTCTTAATTTTCTTCCAGAGAGGGTCGCCATATATGTAAAGCATTATTACTGTGCCGAGGGCTACTGCCTCTCCGTGAAGGACTCTCCCCGGCGCTATTAATTCAAGTGCGTGACTGAACAAGTGTTCACTCCCACTCGCTGGTCTACTCGAACCCGCTATACACATTGAAACGCCACTACTAATGAGAGCTTCAACTAGTATGCGAACACCCTCTGAAGAGCCGCTCGCAATGATCTCGTGGTATTTTAACACGTGCTTAGCACTGAGCAGTGCTAGTTGCGCCGCGTAGTCTCCGTAGTACTCTCCTTTAAGCCTGTGAGCTAGCCTCCAATCCTTAACAGAGACAAACTTGCCCAGGAGATCTCCTATACCCGACAGTATCAGCTTCTTTGGGGCTTTCGATATTAGGTCTATGTCGGCAATAATAGCGTACGGAGTAGCGACATGAATGCTATACGGCTTGGAAGTGCCTTTTAAACTAGCAAAGGGGCTTGCAATGCCGTCGTGACTGGGTGCTAGAGGAACACTTATAACTGGGATATTAGCTCTATAACCTGCATATTTAGCTACGTCAATGGCCTTGCCACCACCAACACCCAGAACGAGTTTTATTCCCTCGCTCCTGATCTTTTCAGCTACACTCTCAGCCTCTGAGAGAGTTGGTGTTTTAACTAGTAATATCTTCGGCTCCGCACAGGAGCTAATAAGGCTCTCTACTAGGGCTCCACCAGCTCTATAAGTATTCTCACCCGTCACTATGCCGACAGCACTACCTCTGCAATTAGTGATCTCTTCTACAATATCTCTTACTCTTGAAAGAGCTCCGCTACCGATAATTACCTTCTTGGGCAACTCGATATTGTGAATATTTGACACGAATTAAACCCCTCAAGCTTATTAGAGCTCACATGTGTCTAAAAAGATAAGAACTGAGGTGCCAGACATGAACACCCTCGCCTCGAAGACTACGACCGTGGGGCTTGTAGCCGGAGACTACGTGATACTAGCCGCTGATAGGAGAGCGACTGCGGGACCTGCTGTTTACCACAAAGCCGTGAAGAAAATTCACTTAATAAATAACTACTCCGCGCTGACTATATCAGGACTTGTAGCCGACGCCCAGTTTCTAGTTGAAAACGCGAGGTTTATAGCGAGGAGATATGAGCTCCAAATGAGAAAGCCCATTGGAATTCGCAATTTAGCCGAGTACTTATCCTTGCTCCTCTCAGTCTATCTCAGGGCATATCCATTTATAGTACAACTACTACTAGGAGGTTACGATTCAAAGGGGCCCAGCCTCTACTACTTAGATCTCTACGGTACGCTAACGCACGAGAAGTACATGGCCACGGGTAGTGGCTCACCAGTGGCTTTCGGTGTTCTCGAGTCTCTTTACAACGACAACATGTCACTAGACGAGGCCAAGAAACTGGCAGTAAAAGCCGTAGTAAGTGCTATCTCGAGAGACGGATTTAGCGGTGAAGGTGTAGACGTAGTGGTTATAGGCAGAGATGGCGTGAGAGAAGAGACTATTATATTGAAGAAAACTCTCCAGTAAGCACGCACTCTTTAATTGAGATAAGAATTGAGACGCTCTCACTGAAATCGTGGCGTAAACTTTAAAGCCGCCTGAGACTATTTAAAAACCTGCTTGAGAATAAGGTCGTAAAGAGCTCCTAACTTCGCATTTAAACGCTATTCAAGGGGCTTGAATGTGGAGAGTGGAAGACCACAGTTAGATAAAAACAAGCTTAGTCTACTAAAAAGCATAGTAGAGGAAATTCCACCAGAGCTAGAACTAGCTAGTATCGAGTTCGAAGGCCCATTCATAACGATCTACGTTAGAAATAGAAAAGCTCTCGCCGAGCACATGACACTAGCTCAAAATATTGCCAAGAAAGTCAGGAAACGAATAATTATTAGAGTAACTAGTGATATGAGATTAAAACCTCACGAGGCAAAAGCAAAAATAATAGAGTTGGCGCCTGAGGCGGGAATAGATCCTAATAGCATGTTCTTCGATGAAGCCCTGGGAGAAGTGTGGGTTAAGGCTCTTAGACCTGGCTATTTAGGAGGCAAGGTCAGAGCAGCTATATTAGCTGAAACAGGCTGGAGGGTAGTAGCGCAGAGAATCTCACCACTAGAATCTAAAACTCTAAGAGAAGTGACTAACCTCATACTCAAGCAGGCATCTTACAGACTCGAGTTCCTGAGAAAACTAGGAGAGAGAATTCACAGAGACGTTGTAGTTAAAAACAACTACGTCAGGGTGACTGCTCTAGGAGGATTCAAGGAGGTCGGCAGATCAGCTATATTAGTTGAGACCCGAGAGAGTAAAGTCCTACTAGACTTCGGAATAAATATAGGTGCTCTGGGAGATCCCAACAAAGCATATCCAATTGTGGACCTGGACTCTCTGAGACTAGACGAACTAGACGCTGTTATAGTCACTCACGCGCATCTCGACCACGCTGGGCTCGTACCACTACTCTACAAGTATGGGTACCGCGGCCCCACTTATGTCACTGAGCCTACGCGCGAGCTCATGGCAATAATGATCAAAGACTTGATAGACGTTGTGAGAAGATCTGGGAGGTATTTGCCATTCAGTGAGAAGGATCTAGCCACCACGTTAATACACACGATTACTATTAGCTATGATGAAGTCACAGACGTAGCTCCCGATATAAAGGTAACAATGTATAATGCCGGACACATTCTCGGCTCGGCTATAGTGCACTTGCATATAGGACCGGGGCTTTACAATATAGTGTACACGGGGGACTTCAAGTACGCTGATACAAGACTACTACCTAAATCACACACAGTCTTTCCAAGAGTAGAGGCTCTCATAATGGAGGGGACTTATGGCGCAACTCTACAAGAAGAGCGTCAAAAAGCCGAGCAAAGGCTCGTTGAGATAGCTAATAGGGTTGTGGAGAGAAAAGGCGTCATGCTGATACCAGTATTCTCCGTGGGGAGAGGTCAGGAGGTCTTACTCGTTCTCAACGAAGCTATAAAAGAGAAGAAGCTCCCAGAAGTCCCTATATACGTTGAAGGGCTCATCAACGAGGTTACCGCAATACACTTGCAGTACCCTGAGTACTTAAATAAGCGAATACGAGACCTTATACTTGAAGGTGAAAATCCATTTATTGGTGACAGCGTAAGGCTAATAGAGGGAGAAATGGCTAGACCCGATATAGTAGAAGACCGGCCATGTATAATTATCGCCACGAACGGCATGCTCAATGGAGGTCCCGCAGTGGATTACTTTAGACTAATAGCGAGCGACCCGAGGAGCGCCCTTGTCTTTGTTGGATATCAGGCTGAAGGCACTCTAGGCAGGAGAATTAAAGACGGAGCGCGAGAAGTACCAATAGTTGTTGAGGGTAAAGTTGAGGTGTTAAATATTCAGCTAGAAGTTCACAGCATTGAAGGATTCAGCGGTCATAGCGATCAGCGAGAGCTCATATCGTATGTTAAAAGCATATCACCCAAGCCTAAGAAGATTATACTAAACCACGGCGAGCCGAACGCTCTACAAGCACTCTACACACTGTTAAAGTCTTCTAAAGAAATTAGGCAGTTTGCAACGAGCATATACATACCATCTAATCTAGACTCGCTGAACTTAACATCGCAGTAAAGCGAGGAACAAGAAAGCGGGGACGGTATCTGTGAGTGTTAAGAGAGTCCTCTTTCCTGGGAGATTTCAGCCATTTCACAATGGGCACTTAGAGGCTCTACTACAGCTTCTCAGCGAGTACGACGAAGTAGTAATAGCAGTGGGGAGCGCCCAAGAGGGTTTTACCTGTAGAAATCCATTTACAGCCGGTGAGAGAATTGAGATGATAGACTACCTTCTCAGGCGGAGGGGGTTGCGTGACAGGGCGTGGATTATTCCAGTACCAGATATTAACATGCCCCCGGCCTGGACAGCTTACCTGCTCTCTCTAATTCCCAGAGTAGACGCTGTAGCGTCTGGTAATCCACAAGTGCTCTACTTATACGAGTGGCTTGGCTTTAAGACTAAGAGAATTAAGTTAGTAGAGCCTGAAAAATACCACGGGTTTAGAATAAGAGAACTTATAGTCCGCGGAGCCGACGATTGGAGAGAACTCGTGCCACCAGAAATAGCGGAGTTTATTGATAGTATACGTGGCGTAGAGAGAATTAGGAGGTTATGCGTAGATGAGCATAGTGGAAATAGATGGTAGTTTTGGAGAGGGTGGAGGGCAAATACTCAGATACGCTCTGGCGTTCTCGGCTTTAACGCTGAAGCCTCTAAGAATATACAACATCAGGGCTAAGCGCGACAATCCCGGCTTAAGACCACAACACCTTACGGCTGTCAAGGCGATAGCTACACTCACAAAAGGCGAAGTAGAGAACGCCTATGTTGGTAGTACTTCTCTCACTTTCAAGCCACGTGAGAGACTCTGTGGAGACTTTGAATTCGATATTGGAACAGCTGGTAGTATTTCACTAGTAATTCAAGCAATACTGCCAGTACTCCTAAATGCTGATTGCAAGTCTCGAGTAGTACTTCATGGAGGTACAAACGTCCCGTGGAGTCCTCCAATAGACTACATGATCCACGTCTTTAAACACAACTTAAAGCTCTTTAACATAGACGGCGTGAACATAGAGCTCAAGAGGCGTGGTCACTACCCCCGCGGCGGCGGTATTGTGGAACTCACTGTTACACCTCTAAAAGAGCCTCCTCGACCTATCAATATTATTAGTCGCGGAAAGCCCCTCTCGCTCCGCATTATAAGCCACGCCGTTAAACTACCACACCACGTAGCCAAGAGGCAGGCAGACTCTGCTTTGAAACTACTGCGTAGTGTTCTAGATGTGGAGTACAGTGTAGAATTAGAGACGTACCCGCCGGAGAAAGATCCCCACAGAGGGCCTGGTAGTGGCATACTCGTGTACGTGGAAACTAGTAGTGGTAGTAGATTGGGAGGAGACTCTGTGGGTGAGAAGGGTAAGCCAGCTGAGGTTGTCGGCGAAGAAGCTGCTAGAGTTCTAATTGAGGATTACGAGACTGGAATGGCTTTTGACAGGCACATGGCTGATATGCTAGTACCCTACCTCTTCCTCGCTAAGGGAATTAGTAGTGTAGGGGTTGCTAGAATAACTCTTCACACTATAACAGCTATTGAGGTGGCAAAAGCATTTATGCCAAATACCACCGTCAGTATTCAGGGAGAGCTGGAGAAACCAGGAATAATTACAGTAACTAGCGCTGGACTTTCTTCATAAAGTTCTCTACTAGAACACTCCTAACTCTCTCTAAATTTATATTATAGAGCGCAGAGATCGGAATAGGCTCTAACCCCGTCACTTCTCTAGTAATTCTAATAGCCTCTCTAAGGCGCTCTTCTGAGAGCTGATCAATTTTATTTATTACCACAGTCGTTAATTTGTCTCCTAGAACCCCCCTCAGCGAGAAGAAGACATTAAACTGCTCTCTAGTAGAAAAGTAAAAGTTCTCGCTAAAGTCGAACACATAGAGCATGTGATCTGCTAAGTACTTTAACGCGAGCACTGTCTTGTACTCAATTATGTTCTTCTCTTCTAGTGGCGAGTCTAGAACACCAGGAGAGTCTAAAAGCACTATCTTGCCGTAGTGATCTACACTCATGTGCCCGGCTATCAGGGTCTTAGTAGTAAAGGGGTATGTCCCTATTTCTGGCTTAGCATTTGTGAGTTTTGAGAGTAGTGTTGATTTCCCTACTTGAGGTAAGCCAGCAATGACAACTACGTAGTCCCCCCTGACATCTGGCATTTTAGCTATCTCTGCTAGAAACTCTCGTAGTTTTAAAATACGCCTATTAACTCTCTTATACACCGAAAGCATTCTCGCAATACTAGTTCTCATTAGCTCTGCTTCGCTGACTTTACTACTCCTAAGCTCTTCCAGAGCACTACGATATATTATTTTCAGTTGCTTTATAGACCTCTTAATTCTAGTACTTAGTACTTCAATATCCTCTCCAGTAAATACTCGATAGAGTTCTAAGTAGAACTCTCCTTGGGACTTTAACTCAGAGAGAACTCTGTGTATCTTCGTGAGCTCACTACTTATAGTTGTGTAGGTGTAGTTGAGTTTTCTCTTAACTAAACTAGTGAAGCTCTCCCCTACTTGAGGCCTTAGCCTCTTTAACCCCTTATTGACGTGCTCGTATAGTTCACTGTAAGTCTTAATGTGTACATAAGCCACGCTCACAGCACACGTGTCTCGTCTTTTTCCGAGTTGTGTTTAAGTCTCTACGTGCTTTTAAGCTGTGCAAGTGCTGGGTGGCGCTGTACGTTTATAGCAATTTGTCTAAGTCTCCTATAACTAGTGTCACTCACATTGAAAATACTCGTGACTTCTTCCTCACTGGGTATTTTGCCCGTTTCAACTATTCTCGCCACCATGTAGGCGAGCGCGTATTTACACCTCTCACTTCTCGCTAAGAGAGCTGGATTTATTGACTCTAATACCCTGAGACCTCTATTAACTACTTCCCAGTACTTGTGCTTCTCAATACTCTCGCGCGCCTTCTTAGACGCTATAGAGGTTATAGTCTTAATGAACTTGCCGGTCGTAAAGAGCTTATTGTAGTCTACTTCTAGCCACGGTCTACTACTGACTCTCCTGTCCGCGTTTAAGTAGAGCTTTAGTAGTCTCTTGTATTCACGCAAACGCTTCTTGAAGTCGTAACTTGTATAGCGCTTCTCGGCGAACTCCTCTTGATCGCTTCTCCCGCTCTCGTAGCCCGGAACGTCACTTGAAAATATCTTCTCGTGGACAACACCGCACTGTGAACACACAACCTCACCGTGCTCGTAATCCCAGACCAACACGCCACCACAGAATTCGCACTTCATGACTCTACCCCCCTAGAGTGTTTCCTCCTCAATTAACTTTATGCCAGGAGTTCACGTAACTAGACTCGGAGAGATGGGTGAAAGTATTCCATAGCCTCTTAAGCTCTGTATAAATACCTCTAGCACACTATAGTCACACGAGAAGGGGTGATGTAGACTGTTACCCGGGACAGCCGTTGGCTTAAAGATTAAGGAGGGAGTTGTACTAGCAACTGATAAGAGAGTTACATACGAAGGATTTGTCCTCAGTAGAATGGCTAAAAAAGTACACATGATCACTGGGAGAGTGGGGGTGGCCTTTGCCGGGCTCTTAGGCGATGTAGGCTACTTGACTAGGCTACTAAAACTTGAGTCTAAGTACTACGAGCTGAGAGTGGGTAAAGACATTAAAACGCGTAGTTTAGCTAAAATACTCTCAATAATACTCTACAACTACAAGCTCTTTCCAATGTTCACAGAGATTATTGTAGGAGGATACGATGAAGAGGGCCCCTCGCTCTTCATTTTAGACCCGGTGGGAAGCTTAATAGAGGAGAGATACGCTGCCGTAGGCTCGGGCTCGCAATTAGCACTGGGCTATATTGAGCCAAAATACCGCGAAGACCTCACACTAGGAGAAGCTGAGAAAATAGCTATAGAAGCTATAAAAACTGTTATTGAGAGAGACGTCTTATCGGGAGACGGAGTAGACCTAGTAGTAATAACTAGAGAGGGCTACACTGAGAAATCCTACCTCTTCAAGACCACACCTGAAAAATAAGAATCCCCTTGGAAACTACTCTCCTAGGGTTCCAGGGGCCCGTCGCCTAGCCAGGACAGGGCGCCGGCCTTCGGAGCCGGAGGTCCCGGGTTCAAATCCCGGCGGGCCCGCCACATAATTGAAACCCTTTCTATTCTAGTTATTCTAATCTAGGTTCTAGTCCAGGTACTTTGACCCGATTCCAGCTTGTGCTCTTTCTCGAGCTAGTGGAGTTAAAGCCCTTGAAAATCGTACTGGAGAAGCCGAGGCACAGAGGCTAAGAGCAAAAGTGTAGCGTGAAGCCCTAGCTTGTAGAGCTCAAACTCTAAAAAGTCAAAAAGCGATCAGCACACCTCAATGATGTACGCGTTAGAAGTGAAGGACCCTGCAAAGTATTAAGAATGGAGCTGTCAGCGCCTTGCTAAATATGCTGGGGATTTTGTGGAGTGAGGTTGAGTGATTTAGGCTTTTAGCCAGCTTGACTTGAATCGCTCTAAGTGACTCACCTCTGCTACAACTTCACACTTTGCTTCGAGAGCTCTGCACACAGATTCAACTACCTTTGCTGTATAGGTTTTTGACGCTCTATAGTCAAAGAATGATATGAGTCCTTTTCTACCTGCTGTAGCAATAGCTTTTAGTACTACGTGGTCGCCTCTATCAATCACTAAAACTGTTACAGCGAGGCGGTTGCCAACTCTAAAGAAGTACTTCTCGCCAACAGCTATGGCAATCCTCGGTGAGGAGTCAATAACCTCTATGTAGACATTAGAGCAAATATCACACTTCTCCACAGCCTCAACAGTAGCTAAAAAACTCGCGTAAACCCTAACTGCTATGCCATGAGCCAAAGGCACACTCACACACCCTACACTCTCTATAACAGTACAACAGTATTACAAGAAACGAGCCAAAGAATTTCGCTTCTTCGTCTGCCACGCTCTTTCTCACTCAATTACACACCTCTTGATTCCTGCACTTATCTCTCCACTAGTTACTCTATAATGCATTCACAACTAATTACAGCTATTCACGAGTAATTGCCTCAGGGAAATCCCGCACATCTACGCGGAGGGCGTGAATTCGCAGGTGCGTGCGATCGCTTAGTAGTCTCTAGTTTGTCTCTCCCCGTCACCATCAAGGTTAAAATACGCTTTTGCATTTCACGTGTGTCGCCATCGCACTACCAATAATACTGTATACGTAGACCTCGAGAACACAGCAATAAGAGACCTGATGCAACTTGGTAAATCTTACACAGTATATTGAACTAATTTAGAGAGTAGTTTTTCCTCGTATTTCACTACAAGCCTCACTAATAGTGCTACTAGTTTAATATTCGAGAAAGCACTCGCCACAAGTTCAATGTCACTCTTATTCACTACTCTGAGTACTGGAAGCAGAGTTGCGTATAGTAGTAGAAAGAGTAGTCCACTAGCTAGTAGTTTTACCAGGTTTAGTAATACTCCTCCTGTACTACTTAGTAACACTAGTAGGGCGCGTGCTGGAATAGCGGATAGAAGTGATGCCCCTAATATGCTCAGCGAGTAGTAGTAGTCTAGTTTAATCTTATACTCTCTGTGCGCGACGTAGAGAGCGTAAACCGTGGAAGCTCCATTAGCCACTATAATAGCGTATAGTAATCCGTCGACACCAAGGTACTGTGAGATTGCCGGTGCTAGTAATATAAACACCGCACTGTAAACTAGTGTCGACTCTAAGTTAACTCTCGTCTTCCCCACGCCGCTAAAGAAACTCCCCAAGACCATATACCCCACAACCACGTACAAGTAGTTTAGTGCCGCCAGAGTGAAAAACCGCGGAGTCAGCACTAGATACTCTCTTCCAAATAGAACAGCGACAATTTCTCTCGACATAGTGGCTACAAATACTGTTATGGGAGCTATTATAAGTGACGTGTACTTAACTGAAATTACAAACATTTTTCGAAGATCCTCACTATCGCTAAACTTCGAGAACGCTGGGAATAGCGCAGTGGAAATGGGAGTTATCGCTATAGTTATTATTGTTAAAAATCTATACGCCGCGTTAAAGCTACCAATAACATAGTCGCTCGCAATTCTAGAGAGCAGCACGTTCCTGTAGACGTCGACTAGAGAGAGCACAACGCCAGAGATATACAGCGGCACTCCATACGCAATCATCTTAAGGAGGTCTCTATTGCCACTAGACCTAGACTCTCTACTTAGTAGCGAGTAGTACTCGTAAAGAAATACCGTCGCGAGCGCGGCTGACAAGATATATGCTAGCGTGTTTCCCAATAGTGCTCCTCTAAGCCCCATCCCAAGAACTACTAGTAGTGGAGCTAGTAGGAGTCTAAAAGCCTGTTGAGTAATATTAATGAGGGCTATTCTCCTCATGTCTCCAAATCCGAGTAAAACGCCCACAGACACCGTTATGAGAGCTTGAAATACAACTATGGGTAGGAGAATTACTGCGGAGTCTGCAAGCTCCGGCCTATTAACAAGCCACGCAGTGAGATCCCTTATAAAAACATAGCCTAGTAGGTAGATAAGTAGAGACTCTAAAACAACGAAGAGAACTCCACTCTTAATCATCTCAGCTAGAGAGCCGCGGTCTCCAGACTTGTAGTGACTAGAAATGTACTTGGTTAAGGCCGAGTTAACGCCGAACCCTGTGAATATCATTAAGAAACTCGCTACTGTAAAAGCGAGAGAGTAGGCTCCGTACAGGTCGGGGCCCAGAAGTCTGGCAACAGCTATGCCACACAGCGCGGACAGTACAGTAGCGAGAACACTGCCACTAAATAGGTATAAAGCGCCTCTAGCCACCTCCTCTGCTACTATTAGCAAACCCTCACTATTCCTGCTCAAATATACTACCCCTTCTCATTAACTCCCTTCACTATGTCTTAAGTCTACAGCTATAATCAATAGTCACCACATTACATTGTGAGATTATAAAATTAATGTAATGTGAAGAAACTAAACACAACTCTACCGGAGATTGATTTCGTGAATAACAACAATTCCTCGACTAATCAACTAAAATTCTCTTTCTCTCTAGACATGACGTGGAGAACTAGTTTTACTAAACCTAGTACATCAATGTGATCGCAAGGCGTCTTGGAGGAGAGCGTTAAACCCCCGCCAGAGTGAGCCAAACTATTAACACTACGCACTTGCCAGGTAGCTGGACTCGACAAGATTAGAAGTGCCGGTATATCTCGGAAGTCAGCAATGCGGGAAACACATCACAATTCAGCGCGCGAACTTCTCATCACCTCTTCTACCAAATAAGAGGTCTCCCTAATATGTAACAGAGTTATTAGAAGACTCGACCGACGCGAGTCGTATTCTTTTGGAGGAGTAGGAGGCTAAGTCAATTATGTTGATCGTGAAGAGCCGTCAAACTATAGTAGTAAAACTCCACCTTACATACTCGGCTACGTTTAATGACATCTTCAACTTACGGGTAAGGAGCTGTAGTTGTTGACTATTTCGTTATTTAGCATTGTAATTCACATGAACAGGGCCTTGACAACTATAGATTTGCAATGAGTAAGCTATCGCGGAGTTGAAGATTCGCCAGATAGGATCTTTAGAGTACCCCTACATAGCAGGTTGTACTGGATTGAGACAGGGCACCAGCACGCGGTGGGCGTTGTGAAGGTTGTAGCAACCGAGATCAGTAGACCGGTCTCGCCGACAAACTCGGACTACGTCGTCTACATCAGGAGCATCAAGCTATACCATCTATACCATAGGAGAAGGTATGCAACAGTGACAGTGCCAAGCATGATCCCGGCGCTAAAAGCCACGAAACCCCGGTAGGCTGTCATGAGCAGAGCTTATACAGCATCACCTTCCTCCTCCCCTTAGTGGATGGCTCTTCACACACGACTCCCTCTGAGACGAGGGTCTTTATCGCCTTGTAGACACCACGTAGAGATGCGTCGGGTATGTGTTTCCAGATCTCGTATGCTGTAGCTGAGCCTAGTTGCTCCAATACCTTTACGAGCCGCTCGCTGAGCCGCCGCTTCCTCCTTTTAGGCCTGGGCTTGTAGCCTATGGTCAAGACTGCGAGCGCGTTCTTAACGCTGGCTGCAACGTGGAACGCGGTAGCGGAGAGAGGGGCTGTGAACACCCCCTTCTTGACGAGTAGTCTGTACGATTCTAAAAGCTCATCGTGTGAGACCCCGACTAGCTTGACCCTACTATCTGGTATTTGTGGGGGATTGAAGCTCTTAGGGTACGCGGCAATCACCTCGAGGTTCACCTCCAGACCTGCCTCCTCTAGATCTCGCAACCCCTTCCCCAGCGAGTATGCTAGCACGCCCGTCTTAGCGGGAACTACAATGCTCTCAACGCGTAGGCCTCTCTCCGCCACCTCAAACACTATTGTCTTTAAACCCTCAACTGTGAGAGCGCTCACATAGTCGACAATGAAGCTCTCGCCGCTCTTGCATGTTGAGACCTCTCCACGCCTAGCGATATCTATTAACTCGTCGACATCTACAACTAAGAGGTCATCAACACAGAACACCAAGTTAACGTCGTCTCCTACGTAGTGAGATATAGACCTAGCAAAGCCCGGCTCGTAGAGCACCTTAATAGACGACATGCCAACGTGCCTAAGGTAGCTCGATATTACGGCTGAAGCTCTATCAGCGTAGCTACCTGTAGGATTTAAACGCTCGTTCTTGATTAGGACTCCATCGACGTTGACTATCGGTGTAAGCCCCTCACCTTTACTAACAGTGTAAGAGAAGGCTGGAAGTATCGAGCTATATCTCCAGATGCCAGGCTTCGACCGGTCAACGCGGAATACGGGCCTCTCTAGTTGAAGCTTTGGAATCCCTCCACAGCGAGGACATCTCCTCGTCAAGCCGCGCGGTCCGAGCTCGGAGCCGCACGAGCTACAGAGAACAGCGTATGTGGACAAGAGTAGGCCCTTGAAAGAGCTACTTCTTAACAAATCTTAATAGATACTCGTAGAGCTTTCTCTCGGAAGAGAGCTCTGGGTGAAAGGTACAGGCGATTATGTTCTCTTGTTCTGCAAAGGCTCCCACTCTCCCAGCTCGTGGGTGGTCTACGTACCCGGTTATTCTAGCTGGCGGCCAAGCTTCAATGATCGCTGGTGCTCTTATGAAGACGCCCCTAACTACTCCGACCCCCTCTACATATACATCGGCTTCGAAGGAGTTGACCTGCCTACCAAAAGCGTTCCTCAACACACTGATGTTCATGAGGCCTAGTGTGAACTGGCCAGTTTCGCCAACTACCCTATCTGCGACCTTCTTAGCCAGCAGGATCGCGCCAGCGCAAGTCCCCATGACGGGCTTACCCTCCTCCACAAACCTCTTGATCGGCTCGTGGAGCCCCCTATACACTACCAAGCTACCAATAGTCGTAGACTCTCCTCCAGGGATGATTAACGCGTCTATGTCGTTGAGGTCTGAAGGTTTCTTCACGTACTTAGCCTCAACCCCCATATCTCTTAGTAGTTCATAGTGCTCTAGGAAGTCGCCTTGAAGCGCGAGCACTCCGACTTTAACCATGTTACTCTCCTCGTACTTGCATCAATTGCTCTGGCTTGAGAGTCCTAATGTCGATCCCCATCATCGCGCTCTTCTCCGAGACCATTTTCTGGGCTTCAACGACGGTCTCTGGGTCGTCGTAGAAGGCCGTTGCTAGGACGATCGCTCTAGCCCTGTTGGCGGGGTCCGCGCTCTTGAAGATCCCAGAGCCCACGAAGACCCCATCAGCACCAAGCCACATCATTAGAGCGGCATCGGCTGGCGTTGCTATGCCTCCAGCTGCGAAGTTAACGACTGGTAAGCGCCCGAGCTTAGCAGTTAGTAGTGCAAGCTCGTATGGTACTTTATTCTCCTTCGCATAGACCCATATGGCCTCGTAGTCTCTGTTTAGGTAGTAGCCACGTAGCGTCGCTATGTCCCTATTGACCAGCTTCATGTGCCTAACAGCCTCAGCGACATTGCCCGTGCCAGGTTCTCCCTTAGTCCTGATCATGGAGGCCCCTTCGTATATTCTTCGAAGGGCCTCTGGGAGATTCCTAGCGCCATTAACGAACGGGGTCTTAAACTTCCACTTGTTGATATGAGCCTTCTCATCTACGGGTGTCAGCACCTCGCTCTCGTCGATCAAGTCGACGCCGATCTGCTCTAAGAGCACGGCCTCCTCCTCGTGTCCAATTCTACACTTAGCAGACACAGGTATAGTGATAGCCTCCATAACGCTCTGAATGACTTTCAAATCCGCAGTTCTCGCTACACCACCAGCCATCCTGACGTCGTAGGGTAGCTTGTCGAGAACCATTACCCCAACAGCGCCAGCTTCCTCCGCTACTCTAGCCTGCTCTGGGTTTGTAACATCCATGATCACCCCTCCCTTAAACATGGAGATAAAGCCATACTTGGTAAGCGGAGTCGACTCTACAACCCCATAACCAGCCTCTTCAGCTCTATCTCTCAGCTCTAGTAGCGAGTAGATCAGGTCTCTCAACTTCTCGAGAAACAAGTAGCTATCAACGAGCTTCAAGTACGCCACCACGTTGAACTAATTCGGTAAGGGGATTAAGGCTTATTGAACGTTCAATAAGAATCTCCCTGGATACGAGTACAAATGGCTCTTCAGATCAGAGGAGCTATTTAGAGAGACGAGTAGGGTACTCGACGTAGCACTAACTAGAAGTGTGCTTGATTAAAAGCCGAGTTAACGTCAAATGTAAATCACTAAAAACTCTACATCACGCGTTGCGGACAACACACTTGCGAGAACACCACTACTAAATAGGTACAAAGCGCCTCTAAGAGTGACTTGTTTCGCGGGAAGTGAGGGTTTTATTAATTAGTCGGACTTTAACCTGTAAGCAGGGGTGATTATTTTGAACGAGAATATTATTCACTATAAACTGACGGAGAACGTCGAAGTTCTGAGGCTACTAGACTCCGAGACGAAATACTTTGAGGCTCTGTGGGAAATACCTGAAGGAGTTGTTTACAACGCGTACATAGTTAGAGGTAGTAGTGGCGTAGTTCTAGTTGACACGTGGAAAGTCGGATATGGTGGCAAGTTGGTGAAGACTCTCGAAGAGACTGGTGTTTTAGACAAGTTAACTCACATTATAACTCACCACTTAGAGCCTGATCACAGCGGCGCCCTACCAGATCTCATCAACGCTAAACCCGATGTCACTGTAATAGGACACCCAATGGCGGAGAAACTAATAAGGTCCCAGTACGGTGTCACCGTGAAGTTTAAGCCCGTTAGAGACGGAGAAGAAGTAGAAGTGAGCGGTTTACGTTTTAACTTCTACTATACGCCGTGGCTTCACTGGCCCGAGACTATTGTCAGCTACCTACACAGTGACAGAGTACTATTCACGTGCGACGTCTTCGGATCCTATGGACTGTTCAGAGAGAAGCTATTAAGCTCTCTCAGTAGCGAGGAGAGAGATCGCTACTTTAAATTAGCACGTAAGTACTTCGCGAACGTAGTAGGGCACTACAGGGAGTTTGTACTAAGATCTCTCAATCGACTAGTTGAGCTCATAGAGAAATCAGAGTACATCGCACCTGCACACGGACTTGTACTCGAGAAGAGCGACGCGTTAATTATGGCGAAGCTCTACGAGAAGTGGGCTAGGAGCGCTGGTTCTAAAGTACTAGTGGTGTACGACTCGATGTACGGGTTTATAGAGAGATTTGTATTGGAGCTTACAAGTAGGCTTAAGAGTCGCGGCTACAACGTATCTACTCACGCCTTTACGTGGAGTAAGAGGTCTCTAATAAGTGAAGTTGTGGGTGAAGGCGTGGAAGCAAACGCGCTGGTTATTGGGGTTTCACTATACGAGAATAAGCCGTTCCCACTAATAGAATACTTAGTGAGACTACTTGTTCACAAGACGGGCTGCAAGAAGACCATTATTATTAGTGCGTATGGATGGGGTGGTCGCGGCGCCGAGTTAAAGAGCCTTCTCGAGAGCTATGGGTGCCGCGAAGTGCACTACTACGAGGCTCTCCCCAGCGGACTTCAAGGTCTTATTGAAGACGTGGAAAAAGCCCTACTGGGGTAAAGAGGGGCGCGCGTTAACTACACTCCAACTAAAACTAGTAAAATTAGGAGAAGAATTAAAAGGGTATTTTTGTGTTTTTCTCTACTAAAATCTGGTTGTTCGCTTAGTCACGTAGTGAGGGCTGAGAGGTTATGAGTTTTTAGTTACAGCGAAGAGCAGTTAGAGAAACTAAAAGTCGATAAGCAGAAGCTACGTGAAATTATAAAAGAGCTCTCTAAGTGGAGGGCTCATGCCACTATACTCTTAAGCCTCTACATTCCACCTGGCAGACCAATAAGCGACGTCTTGGCACTATTAAGGCAAGAAATCGCCGTCGCAGAGAACATAAAGTTAAAGAGGACGAGAAACGCGGTAGAGTGGGCTTTAAACGTAGCTTATGATAGACTTAGTAAAATCCCCAAAGTCCCCGAGAACGGGCTCGTACTCTTTGCTGGCCTAAATCCCGATACTGGGGATAATATTGTAGTCATGCTTATACCACCTGAAAAAGTACCTCTCTTCTTCTATAGAACTGACAAGTACTTCCACACAGAGTTCCTCGAAGAGATGGTCTCAGAGACTAATATCATCGGACTGCTAATAATTGAGAGAGACTACGCAACTATTGGATTACTAAAGGGCAATAGACTCGAAGTAGTAGAGGAGATAGAGGGTTACGTGCCAGGTAAGCACCACAAAGGTGGTCAGAGTCAAAGAAGATTTGACAGGATAATTGAGCAACTAGCTGAGGAGTTCTATAAGAAGGTCGGAGAGCACGCGAACAAAGTGTTCTTGCCCCTACTTGAGCAGGGTAAGCTCAAGGCCATAATTATTGGGGGACCCGCATATGCTAAGTACGACTTCCTACAAGGAGACTACTTAGACTACAGGTTAAAGCAGATAGTGGCTCCAGAGCTAATTGATGTGTCCTATCAAGGAGAAGCCGGCCTGAGAGAACTTGTACTTAAAGCCGGAGACTTACTGCAAAACCAGGAGTACGCTGAGTCTCTTAAATACCTCGAGGAGTTCAAGTACCACATCGCTAAAGACGACGGTCTCGCCGTTTATGGTGAGGACGAGGTTAAATTAGCACTCGAAAGTGGTCTCCTTAAAGTACTGCTTATAGGAGAGAACAGAGAGGACCTAGTTGAGTGGCTTGATAAAGCGTCGCAGTACGGTGTAAAAGTAGTAGTTATTAGTAAATCTGTTCCCGAAGCCGAGTGGTTTTACAAGACGTTTAACGGCTTAGCAGGCCTCCTTAAGACTAGAATTAGCTATTTCTAATTCAAGCAACGCCAAGTATACTAAACCACCCAACTAGTATTACTTTTACTTGAGTCTCCTCGTTAAAAGTTCTCTCTGAATAGTGGTGATGTTATGAAAATGAGTGGTGTAGAGTCTATAGTTGGAGCATACTTGGCTCTAATTATAGTAGTTGGAACTATAGCTGGACTTTACGTTTGGAGTAAACAATCAACACTATACCTAAAAGAGGGTATTGATGCTGCGAGTACGAGATTTCAATATGTACTCAACCCGCCTATTCTCTCGCTGAGTTATAATGGAAATAGCTCTCTCCTCTTAACAATATATCCAAGAATGCCATTTCGAGTCAAAGAAGTTATTATTAAAAACCTCTATGGAGAACTCGTGTATTACAAGTACCTTGACGTCTTTGTGGAGAGCCCATATAAAATAGAGCTTCCACTTATAAGCGAACCATCTCACATTCTAGTAGTATCAAGTGATAATGTCATTTACTACTACGATCCGCGTGGAGACCCGAACTTACTAACAGCTCCAGACTACATTAAGAATAAGAGCTACGTTGACTACGAGTTAGTGGAGTACTTATCGAGTAATAATAACTCCACCAGCTCGCTTCTCGTTGCGTTATACAATTACGGCTACAAGCTTCACGCTGGAAAAGTCGATTTAACACTATATACGAACAACGAGGGCTTCAGAAAGTACTTGTTCCTAGTGGGCCCTGTTGACTGTAGTAGGGTAAGGGAGGTTACTAGTGGAGCTACATACTACTACTTCCCCTGTAATGTCGAGCTCTCTACTCGACACCACTTTATAACGTATGGACTATATGCTAGGCTCTCGACTAGCCCGTACTACTTACCTAGTGACCCCTACTACTTCGTGCAAAACGGAGATCTACTCACTATTGGCACCGGGTTAACCGAGTCGGGCTACAACTACTTCCAAGTATACAGACTCCTCAAGTTTACGGGGTCTCAGCCGCGAGAATTTAACGTCACTATTAAAGTAAGAGCCTATAATAAGTATGGGAGAGCTATACAAGTAAACTTCATACCTGTAGTCTACATCTACGATAGTGACGCGTCGCCATTTCAGCCAATAGCCTTAGTAATTGGTTACCAAGTAGGTCCAGATTATAAGTTATGGCTTAATAGAACACTACTCGAGACTAATTACATAGTACACAGTAGTGCTGACTTCTGGATGAGAACATATAAAGTAGTAATAGACCCGAGCACGGTTGGCGCAACATCGCTACTAGTTATCGTGGGAGTGGAAGTAGTACTTCCATCTACAGGAGGCTATGTTGAAGTGGAGATATCTATAAGTGCTTGAGAGCGCTCTAGACCTCAAAAAGCAGTAAGTAAACGCCTGTGATAATAGCTATTATTCCACCTACCACTCTAATTAACTCAGAGTACTTCTCTATACGACCCCAGCTCGCCGCGTACTTAGTTATTTTGACTAGTCCTACTAGGCTGAACGTTATTATTACTAGTGGAGACACGAAGACTAGTATATACAGGAGCGTCGAGAAGACCCACAAGTAGAGGGGCGCGTTTACTAACAATATATTGTAGACTACGTAGAGCCCCGCGCTACACGGCAATATTGTAAAAGACATAACTAATCCTAACGCTATGAGGTACGCGTGTCTTAGCGGAATTGATAAACTTCCCACTCTGCTAAGCTCTAATTTCCTCGCAATTCTACACAGCGCGCCGTTCTCTTCTCGACACAGTTGATCGGTCCTTAAACCACTCTTCTTC
>JAJHQY010000027.1 GCA_020833085.1 Desulfurococcaceae archaeon | reverse complement strand
TGCCCCGCTGTAATAATAGCCGGTGGGTCGCCCACCATAGTCGCGGAGCCAGACATGCCGGCTGCGAGGGCTACTCCTATGAGTAGCTTCTTCACGTCAACACCCAGCATTGAGGCGGCGGTGAAGGCTACTGGAGAGAATATAAACACAGTAACAGCGTTCTCGAGAACCAGGCTCACGAGGCCGGCTAGTAGTGTGAGCCCGTATAATAGTAGTAGTGGGCTCTTCACTCTCCTCGCGACACTCCACGCAGCCCACTTCGCGAAGCCCGAGACTTCTAGCACAGCACTGTACACGCTCATGCAGACAACTAAGCCCAGAGTGTCCCAGTCAACTAGGCTCACGAAGTCCCCCAGCGAGATTAGCCCCAGCACTTGGAGGTAGAGTATTACTACTACGGCCACTACGAGCCTGTCTACTTCGAGAGCTAGCATAGTGACCGCTGCGGCGAAAATGAGTGATACTAGTAGCTGCTCGTGCACACCTCACCACTCACTCGGCGCGACTAGTACTAGTAATCACCGAGCTCTACTCCTAGCACCTCTAAGGTATTTAAGCACGACCCTACTGTAATTCCAGTATCGTGGTGAGCCATGAGCGCGCCGTGGCTAAACAGAGTACTCGTCCTCGCGCTGGTAGCACTACTTCTAGTCCCCGCAGTACTCTACACGGGGCGTAGTAGTGTAGGCGAGTCTGGGAGGCTGAGAGTAGTACTAATTAGTATTGACGCGGCGAGGTTTGACCACCTCGTAGAGCTCGCGAAGAGAGGCGAGCTGCCCAATATTGCTAAGCTACTAGAGGGGGGCTTGTACGCTGAAATGGTAGTAGTCTTCCCCACAGCCACAGCTGTTAGCCACGCGGCCATCTCAACCGGCGCTCCGCCGGGCTTAAACGGCATAACCGGCAACGCAATACACTTACCAGGCAGGAAGATAACAGACACGGTCTCCGGGTTTAACGGCAGTTATCTACTAGCAGAGCCGATATGGGTGGCGGCTGATAGGCAGGGCTTGAAGACGATAGTCGTCTCATTCCCGCAGAGCACGCCGCCAGCCTGGAACGTCACTAACTCAATACTTTTCAATATCTACGACGCCTCTGTGAGAGACCTCACATACTCAACACTCTACACTACAAGTATTAAGGGCGCCACGCTCATAGAGTTTACAGACGCCGCTGGCTGGCTAAACGTCGATGTCGTGCTGGGTAATGTAACGGCGGCGCTCGAGTCGAGTATAAAAATATGTGATACAGTGTGGTACTTGTACCTAGCTGATTTAGAGGGAGACGGAGTATACGATAAGCTAGTCATCGCGCCCGAGAAGAACTTGAGTAGAGCCTATGCTATTCTGAGTGAGGGTGAGTGGAGTAGGCCTATTAACACTACTGTAAGCTGTAAGGGCAAGGTCTACACTGTAGCGCCGCTCTTCAAGGCGATTAAACTCGACCCCGAGGACTTCAGGCTCTACAGGGGCCTCACGAGGCCATTTGAGACCCCGTGGTTTAATAACAGAGACGCGGCGTGGAGCGTGTGGAATAACGTTATTGTGTACACCGGCACGTTTACTGACGGAGACTACTACGCTCTGACACGAGGCTGGATCGACGTAGAGACCTACATGGAGACTGTGAACTTCACCAACAAGCTCTTCGCCGAGTGGACAGTGTACATGATTAAGAACTACGAGTGGGACTTACTACTCTCATACACCCCCGTCATCGACAACGTGTACCACCAGTTCCTCGGCCTAACAGACCCCAGTATGCCCTACTACAATAACGAGACTGCTGAGTACTACTGGGGGCTAATTGTGAGGACTTACAAAATGGTAGACGAGTTCGTGGGTAGAGTGCTCGAGAGCGTCCCAGAGAACACTGTGGTCGTGCTGATATCAGATCACGGCCAGGTGCCGGTGAAGAAGGTAGTCTACATTAACGGCATACTGTACAATAACGGCTACGTGCGCGTCTCTGGAAGGCAAGTTCTCGTCAACGAGACTAAGGCCTACGCGCCGTGGCACGTACACATATTCATTAACCTGCAGGGCAGAGAAGTAAACGGCACTGTCACGCAGGAGGAGTACAATGCTCTCGTTAATGAAATAGTGCAGTTACTAAAGAACTACAGAGACCCAGAGACTAATGAGATCGTCTTCGACGTCGTGCTCACTAGAGAGGAGGCGGCTCTCATAGGCTTAACCGGCGAGAGAGTGGGAGACATAGTCTACGCGTTGAGGCCAGGCTACACGAGCTCTACTGCGATCATAATACGCGACGGGAGAGCCGTTGAGATCGATAGCGTAAAGCCACTAGTAACAGTCACAGGCGACCACGGCCCCCACTTACCACACTACAGAGAGCTGAGGGGGATCTTCGTCGCCTACGGCCCCGGTGTTAGTGGAGGGTATCTCGGAGTGGTGTCTTCGCTACAAGTAGCCCCCACAATAGCGGCTCTACTCGGCATTAAGCCGCCGGAGAAAGCTACGTGCGCGCCGGTATTCACAATTAGAGAAGTCACGGCAACTGTACGGGAGACTATTACAGAGACCACTACCACAATTACTACAGAGACTGTCACTGAAACCACTACAGAGACTATTACTGAAAGGACTACTGAGACCACTACTCTAGTGGAGACCTCACCGACAACTGTAGTAGAAGTGAGAGCCGAGTACGGGCCACTGGCAGCCGGCGTAGTTGTAGCTCTAGTACTCGGCTTCGCCGCGGGCTACTTCGCTAAGGCTAGAGACCTCATTACAGCACTAGTACGCGCTGTGTCTAAGCCCAGTAAGCCCAGTAGGCCACCCGCGCGCAGAAAGTAGCCTCTTTTCTCCCAACCTCTTCTAAAATTACTCCTTTTTAATGAGACCTCCTATCACTTCTGAGTGGTGGAGCGGGCTTTGAGTACTAGGAGCATTGTAGAAGTGGCTAGAGTAGTTGAGAGCGTGGTGAGCACTCCGAGCTACGTGGTTTACGGAGTGACTTCTGGAGGGCTTGTCCTCTACGGCTCTACTGAGAGCGGCCTCTTCGACCTCTACGTAGTGAACCCGCCGAGCGGTCTCAGAGCCACTATTGCCCGCGGTGTACACTTATTTGCGAAGGCCCACCCCAGCTCCGACTACGTGGTGTTTACTAGAGATGTGAGTAAGGGCTTTGAGCTGTGCCGCGTCTACGCCGTGAACATTAGAACTGGCGAGCTCGTAGACGTCTCTAGCTCACTGCCACCTCAGCGCGTTACCGGCCTGGCTTTTAATGGCGAGTACGTCGCGTGGTCTGGTGCTAGCGGCGAGGAGGCCGGTATATACCTAGCTGAAATTGGGGGAGAGCCCGAGTTAGTAGCCAGGGTGAAGGGCCGCGAGTTCGTGACAGACGTTGACAGCAAGTACATTGTCGGCTACGGGCACTTGAGGGGAGACCCCTTCTCCACCGAGCTCTTCGTGGTGAGTATTGAGAGCGGGGACTTCAAGGTCTACACGCCGAGAGAGGGCAGCGTCTCGGAGAGGCCGAAAATCAGGGGCGGCACGGTCCTCTTCTCGAGCGACTACGAGGACTTAGACAAGCACAGGCTCTACTTCCTCGAAGTGGAGACGGGGGGATTGAAGAGGGCTGTAGCTGAGGGCAGTGAGCTGCACGAGTTCGACCCAGTGGAGTTTGTAGACTACGGCTGGACTAGTGAGGGGGTAGTGTGGGCTATTGCGAAGAAGCAGGGGAGGTCTCACCTCTTCGTGGACAACGCGTTTGTGGGGCTGGGGTCGGGCTACATATCCTCAGGTGTAGTTCACGGCGAGCACGCCTACCTAGTTCACTCCTCGCTGAGAACACCCCCGAGACTAGTAGACGTGAACGTGAAGACTAGGGAGATTAGAGTACTGGCTAGTGACAACCTCCCCGAAGACGTGGCTAAGAGAATTGGAGATGTCAACTTCGTAGAGGTCACTTCTCCGGACGGAGTCGTGGTTCCAGTCTACGTAGTGGAGTCGAGAGTAGCCCCCAAGCCGGGCCCCACAGTGGTGTACCCGCACGGGGGCCCCTGGAGCGAGGTAGCCGACTCGTGGTCTCCAGTAATAGCCGCTCTCGCGGCTCTCGGATACCACGTAGTAGCGCCCAACTTCAGGGGCTCTACTGGGTACGGCGAGAAGTTCAGGAGAATGGATATTGGAGACCCCGGCGGCATGGACATGGAGGACGTGGCGGCCTCAGCCAAGTGGGCTGTGGAGTCGGGGCTGGCTGAGAGTAGTAGAGTGGCTATTGTCGGCTACAGCTACGGCGGGTACACGGTACTAATGCAGTTAGCGAGAAAGCCAGAGCTCTGGAGGTGTGGCGTGGCGGGCGCGCCCGTCGCGGACTGGGAGGAGATGTACGAGCTCGCAGACGCGTACTTCAAGCGCTTCCAGGAAATACTCTTCGCCGGTAAGAGAGAGCTCTTCAGGGAGAGGTCTCCAGTTAACTACGTCGAGAACGTGAGAGCGCCGCTCTGCATAGTGCAGCCGCAGAACGACTCGAGGACACCGCTGAGACCGGTACTCAGGTTCGCGCAGAGGCTCTTAGAGCACGGGAAGACATTTGAGCTACACGTAGTCCCAGACATAGGGCACGCAATAAGCCTAGACAGGAGAGCTCTAGCGAAATTCCTACTCTACACCGCGCTGTTCCTGGAGAAGTACATGAAGTAGTAGTGCCCCGCGCAGTGACCGGGGCGTTCTGAGTAGTTATTAGTCTTCGAGGAGTAGTCCCTACAGGGTGATGAGACCAGGCGGTGTTGAGTTAGTGATAGATTCGGCCTTGACTGACCTCCCTGGTGTCTCTACTTGTCGAGGAGTAAAGTAACAGTGAGAGACATCTTGAAGATGAAGGGCCGCGAGAAGATAGCCATGATTACCGCGTACGACTACGTGTCTGCTAAGCTAGTAGACGCGGCTGGAGTCGACATAATACTCGTAGGTGACAGTGTCGGCATGGTCGTCCACGGCTACGAGTCCACGCTGCCAGTCACTATGGACGTAATGCTGCTCCACGTGTCCAGCGTGGCGAGGGCTAAACCGAGAGCTCTCGTTGTGGGCGACATGCCGTTTCTGAGCTACGAGACTAGCACCGAAGACGCTGTGAGGAATGCCGGGGCGCTAGTTAGAGCCGGAGCGGAGGCCGTGAAGGTAGAGGGGGGTGCTGAAATGAGCGACGTCGTCAAGGCCCTCGTGAGGGCCGGCATACCGGTAATGGGGCACATCGGGTTAAACCCGCAGAGAGCTCTACTCATAGGTGGCTACAGGAAGCGCGGGCTGAGGGAGCCCGAGCGCGAGAAGATACTCGAAGACGCGAGAGAGCTCGAGAAGGCTGGGGTCTTCTCGATAGTCATAGAGTACACGGCCGCCGACGTGGCTGAGGAGGTCACGCGCGAAGTCTCAGTTCCAACTATATGTATTGGAAGCGGCCCCCACTGCGACGGCCAAGTACTCGTTCTGCACGACGTGCTCGGTTTAACCGAGACCCCGCCCCCCTTCGCAAAGGTCTACGTGGACTTGAAGAGCATTATAGTGAGCGCTGTGAAGAAGTACGTAGAGGAGGTTAAGAGCGGGGCTTTCCCCGCGCGAGAGCACTACTTCTACTCTACTCGCTCTTCTTGAGCTTAATTCTCACGCCGAGGACTACTATATCCCTGTTAAACACCACTACTGTCAGCGCTACGAGGACGAGGCACGTCAAGACGGCACTGCCCACTCCCACTAGGGCGTAAATGGGCTTATCAGCGAGTAGTGAGGCCGCGTAGAGAGAGGGCAGCGCCACGACTAGTACACCCGAGATAACGCTCAGCGCGTAGCTCAGCTCGAACCCGAGGAACATAATGGCGAATCCGAGCCCCATGTAGATCAGCACTACCGGGGATATCAGTACACCAGCAGTCCTCTCATCCGATACTAGGCTACCTAGTAGTATGCCGAGAGAGCCTGAACTGAACAGCCCCAGTACTAGTGAGAGGACTGTGGGCACCACAACTCCAGTCACGAGGTCGATTCCACTCCCCTCAGCCCCCACCAGCGCGGAGACACCTACTAGGCGGTTACCGCTCTCCTGTGGGAGCGGAACTAGCACTAGTGGTATTAGTAGTCCAGCGAAGTAGGCGGCGGCGAATATAATAGAGGCTACTGAGGCCCCAATAATCTTCGCTAGTACAACTCTACTCCTCTTAATAGGCTGCGAGAGCAGCATTTCAAAGGCCTTCTCCACCTTCTCGAATGCAACTAGCTGTGTAGCGTAGCCCGCGTTAGTCCCAATAATTATTCCAATAAGCATTGGGAGCGCGGAGATTATATTCGAGATGAAGACAAAGCCCTGACTACTAAACTCCCTCTCGTAGTACACAACACTACTAGTAACTAGCACTCTAGTACTGGGTGGTAGCGTCACATTATACACTCTACTGTAAGCTACTGGTAGTAGTTGCTCAATTAGGGCTCTCACAGTGTCTAGTACTAGTAGTCTGCTCTGAGCGCTCATTAAGCTCACCGAGTAGACTTTAACAGAGCCCCTGAGCTCCACGCGACCCGACTCTACGAGCTCGTCGATATTACTCGGTATTACAACGCCCACGCCGAGCTCTTCAACGGCTTCTCTGAGCGAGTTGTAGAGCTTTATGCGGCCTCCAGTAGTCCCGTTTAGCAAGTACAGTAGCTCATCTACAAGCCTAGTCCTGTTAGCCACTACTACTCCAATACTGATTCTACCAGCCTCCGTTACAGCCTGCTCTACTCCAGCTCTCATAATGCCGAACACTACACTGTACATTACTACTATGAGTACTAGTGAGAATATGAAAGCGGGGTTTTTCATAAAGGCCTTTACTTCTCTCTTAACTAGAACACTGAGAACCACTACTAGCCACCACTAGTAGTCTTGAGCTTCACGAAGACCTCTTCGAGATTACTAGCACCGAGTTTCTTCTTGAGCTCGCCCGGGGAGCCCTCTCCTATTAGCCTGCCCCTGTAGAGCATTCCCACTCTGTGAGCGAGGTACTCTACTTCCAGCATGTTGTGACTACTAAGTAGCACTGTGACGCCTAGTTCTCTATTATACCTCTTCACGAGATCTCTCACCTGGAGACTCCTCTCCACATCTAAGCCGGCTGTGGGCTCATCTAGAATTAGTAGCCTGGGCCTAGAGGCCAGTACAACGCTCAGTGCTAGTAGTCTCTTCATACCCTTACTGTACGTTCTAATAGGCCTCTTCAAGTCCCCGTCTAGACTAGAGATCTCAATAGCCTCGCTCACGGCCTCCTCGAGCCTCCTACCAGTAAATCTCAGACTGAGCATAAATCTAATGAAGTCCAGGCCCGTTAAGTCCCTGTACGCGCCGGCCTCTTCCGGGAGGTATGCTAGTAGAGACCTCGCTTTCAGGGGCTCTCTAACTACGTCTACGCCGAATACTCTCACAGTCCCCCTCGTGGGCTTGATCAGCGTGGCTATAATTCTCAGCGTAGTTGTCTTGCCGCTGCCATTAGGGCCTATTAGAGCGTATATCTCGCCGGGGTAGACGTTGAAGCTGAGCTCTCTAACCCCCACGATGCCGCCACTGTAGATTTTAGTGAGATTAGCCACTTCCACCGCGTGTGCACTACTCAATACTAGCACACCTAGCCTGGTGTACTAGTTGTTGAG
>JAJHQY010000026.1 GCA_020833085.1 Desulfurococcaceae archaeon | reverse complement strand
ATACAAGTATACTCTAACGCGCTCGCCTCTAGCGTGTATGTTACGAGAATTTTAAGTGAGCTGGGAGCCTCACTGCCGAGTAGCACTATCAACCTGCTTAACGACTACATTAATACAGCTCAGTATATGAGTGAGAGAAACGAGACGGGGCTCATTGGGATCTCTGCACTAATTCTCGCTCAGACTTCACTACTACTCCACCAAGCTCTTAACGACATTAACCGCGTATTCGAGCTGGAGGGCTTGTTGGGCGTGTACACGGATAGAAGGACACCTCTTTACGATCTGTACTTAGACTTAGCGAGTAGCGCTCGCAGTGTAGGCGACAGTGAACTCTACTATAAAGCTATTCTCTACTCAGTAGCCATACTACAGGTGTTAAGTCAAGTATGCAGCACTTTTGAGAACACCCTGAACACTGCGAGGCCTCCTTCCAGTCAAAGTACTTATACGCAATTGAGTACTACTACACCGAGTAACCGCTCAGACGCTGTCTCTACTACTGGAGGGGGTGTTGCCCGCACTAGATCATACGTTGACGTTGTAATAGTGATCCTGACAGTAGTAGCCATTGTAGTCTTACTGCTAAGACTGTCCTCTAGGAGCACTGGTGTGCCGACTTAGTAGGTTTTTAAAGAGCTTACACGTATTCTAGGCAAGTGGGTGAGGTACAGTGTGGTTTTGGTTGTTTTACTCGCCATCACTAATATTAACGCTGATACTAGTTTACATCGTAGGCTTCACGGTCATAATTCTGGGTGCTGGCTACATTGCGCCGCGAGTAGCGAGGAGAGTAGCTGGTAAATTCTCGCTTCAAGCCTCAATGGCTATTTTAGGCCTAATAGTAGTCTTGGCGGGCATTGCCGGAATCGGTATTGTTGCATATATTCTACTCGAGGCTCTCGGAGCAGTAGAAGTAACAGTGGGGCTGATAATCTCGATGCTCGTTCTCGTCCTGTTACTAAATCTAGTAAGCTACCTGCTAGCTCCCTTTGCAATAAACATGATGTATGGTGCTAGAAGAGACTCGCAATTACAGCTTATTGTGAATGAAGTAGCTAGAACACTGGGCTTCTCAAAACCTCCAAGAGCAGTTGTAGTTGAAGGTCTTCCCAACGCGTTTGCGTATGGTAATTTCATATCGGGTAGATACGTCGCGGTTTCGCGTAGTCTAATAGAAATAACAACTCCGGAAGAGCTGAGAGCTGTAATTGGCCACGAGCTAGGACACCACAAACACAGAGACAACGCCGTAATGCTGTTTATGGGTCTTATTCCAAGTCTACTCTACTTCCTCGGAGTGACGCTCGTGAGACTTGGAGTAATCTCAAGTTACACTAGAACCTACTCTTCTCGCAGAAGAGAGGGTGGCGGAGGTCTAGTATTAGTCCTCGCAGGTTTAGTAGCCATTGCGGTGAGCTTTATAGTGCAGATACTAGTACTAGCATTTAGTAGGCTCAGAGAGTACTACGCTGACGCGACTGGAGCACACGCTACTAGTCCTCGTGCAATGCAGCGGGCTCTAGCAAGGCTACACGTGTACTACAGCAGGGTTCCTGAAGCTAGAGAGATAATTAGAGAGAGTAAGCTCAGAGCACTGTTCATATACGCCTTTACAGAGACTTATGCAAACCCGTTTTACAGATACAGACCCGCAGTTGACCCGAGAAGCGTTGACATAGACAGAGTTGTAGAGGAGCTCAAGAGAGCAGAAGTAGAAGAGGTGTTTGAATTCCTCTCGACACACCCACCAATACCAAAGAGGATTAGATTCCTCGACACGCTGTACTACTCTAGAAGCACTCCACTACGCTAACACGACTACTCTATTACCACCCCTCCTCTTAGCCTCTCTCAGAGCTCTTAAAGCCCTCCTCCTACCAGGAGTCCCTCTATAAGCCTCTCTCCGGTCTCGAGCAGGCCTCGCAGTCACGTAGTCAGTGACAACTACAGCTGTCACCGTGACACCCAGCTCTCTCACTCTACTGGCTATGTATTCTAATTCACTTATAATCTGATCTAAGCACTCAGCGCCGTACGGGATCTCGATAACAGCCTCCTCAGTGCCCCTCTCGTAGTCTAGGCCGTATACAACTACGCCTTGAAATCTCCTCGCGAACTCTTCAACTAGCCTAGTAAGCTCACTAGTTACGGTGTTCGGTTTATATGGATCCAAACCGCGCTCCTCGACGTACTCGCCGAACTTGTCTAGATCAATAATTACAATAACGCCTGGAACTAGTGGTTTATCAGAGTGAGCAGAGAACTCTTCATTCCACTTCATGGTCTTAGAGGCTGCCCGCCTCATCACTAAGTATCTAGGAGCTCTTCTGGGAGTAATATACTTGCCCGGCTAAGCTGAAATGCGTACTCGCCGCGTTTAGTAGTAATATTCGTAGAGACTACTAGTGAAATTACAGTAAACGGACTACTCGTACTCCTCTTCTCTCGGGCCTACTACACAGCCGGTAGTCCACAGTTTCTCGGCTACTTGTTTAACAGCTCTCTCTACTTCTTTCTCCTCTTTAGCCCCCGTAATGACCATCTTTCCACTACTAAAAATCAAGAGGACTACTCGGGGGTCTCTCATTCTGTAAATTAGTCCCGGAAACTGCTCGGGCTCGTACATGCAGTCCTCTAAGTGGTACACAGCCTTTTCTAGATTTACGTATGCGTGGAGGTCTCCCCCGGCTACTATATTCTGAATCTGTACTCGCGGTTTCCCGCGTATTTCAATGCCGTGTCTACTCAGAATTTTCAGTATCCTCTTTACGGCTTCAACTAGCTGAGCAACGCTCTTAGTTCCGGTTACAACCATTTTCCCAGATCTAAAGATCAGTGCTGTAGCCCTCGGCTTATCTATGTGAAAGACAATGCCCGGAAACTGCTCGGGCTTGTACACAAATTCAGGCAGCGCGATCTCTATTTGATCTATGTCTAACTCGTGTTCAAGTATAACAGTTGCGACAATATTCTCTATTCTGTAACTCCACTTAAGGGGGATTTCAGTAGACAAGATTTCACCTTAAACGCAAATTACCGCTACTTTTTAAATTCCAAGAAGGTTTATAAAATACTTCTAGCGCACTACTTAGATCAGTCCTGCTAGACTCAGCGCCGTCAAGACTACTGGAGTGAGAAATACGTATAGTAGGAGTAGAATAGTGGCCTCTCTAATTGAAGTCTCCAGGAGCTTCTCTAAGTTCACGGCAGCCTCGCCCATTAATTTCACGTTTTCGCGCACTGCGTAGATCCACGCAGTCTCTTTAGGCGGCATCTTCACTAGCTCTTCTGATCTTTCATGAATAGCTTTTAAGAGCTCCTCACTCTCGTGTACTGGAATATACGTTATTGACGCTCTAATGGCCGTTTCACTGTGCTCATCGTTTGTAATGACTTCTACTAGCTCCGTACCCAGGGGTTTTGCCCGCTCTAATATGAGGTCTCTCACATAGGGCTTCATGTTGTTACCCCGCATGTATACTAAGCAGAACCTCTCCCGCCCATATCCTTCAATGCAGAGTATGCAGACATCTCCGTCAATGACGCCGTGAGCTGCTGCTTTGAAACACACGTATCTAAAGAGTGTAGTCGTGGGCTCTCTCTTCTTAATGTCTAGAATTCGCTGTAGTGCCGTGTCTAACGCCTCTCTCAGAGAGTCTATTTCAAGTGGTTTTTGCAACTCCCAGTTATGAGAGTCTACTAGTATTAGCTCTCCTACTCCGAGTCTTCTCGCCTTTAACTCGTACTCTAATTGAATACTGTAGGGGAGATCGTCTATCCCGGCTACGGGTCTCGATATGAAGACGAGTGCTAGCTTGTCAAATACAACTCCGCAAAGCCTCCACTCGTGGTATTCTGAGCAGAATCCGCCGTGATATAAAATCTCTCTCTTATTGCCATTAAAGTACTCCTGTAAAAGCCTCTCTCTATACCTAGCCACCTCCGAGGAGGAGACTATGTTCCTATCGTGTGATCCGAGCCCGTGTAGAGTTAGCACGTGCTTGCCGAGCCTACTAAAGTCCTCTATGAGGAGAGCTGGTAGTCTACTACTACCAATATTCGAGAAGGGGCCGTAGTGCACATCGGTGTAAATTAGTAGTAGGTCTCCTAGTTCGAGAATTCTCGGGTTAACTGTGAACTCCTCGCCAGCACTACTAAACACGTCCTCTATTTCAGTTCTCCTGTCAAGCCAGTTCCTGAGGAATAGCGCCCCTAGATCAGGTAGTGGTGTATTACCTAGTTTTCGTCTAGCCATGTAGAGGTATATTGCGACATCAGCTACTACTACAGTTAACAACACTAGTACCCACTTCACTAACTCTGCGAGGTTTAACCAGCCAACAGCACTCATGGCTAGTAGCGTGGTTAACTGTGGTGAAGCTGCAACGAGATATTTTAGTGGAGATGTCTTGTCGAGTCCTAGTACAACGACTATAGTTAGAGTAGCTGAGCTGACAACTATTAGTGGAATAATTCTTGTAATGAGGAGTAGTAGTGATGAATATACTAGAACAACTAGTGAGAGTCCGAGCGACCTCTTAATCTTGTAGAAAACGGACTTTTTATAGATACTCGCATAGATCCTAGTACATGCGAATACTAGTAGAGAATTTAGTAGTAGTGGATAGGAGTCTCTACCAGTAGTGAGTAGTAGTGTAAATGATAGTAATAAGAGAGCGGTTACCAGGTATTGCCACTTAGGTAGGGAGAAGAGAATAGAGTAGTACCTGCCAACGCGCGTTCTCGGCTTGTAGAGCTTAGTCAAGACGCCGCCACCGAGTAGTCTTGACCTTAAAGTAGTAATTGCGTCGAGTGTGCTTTGAAGCTAGATCTAGCTAGTGAGACTTGGGTTTTAAAACTAAAACTACGTTAGATCCCCGCAGACGCAAAAAGCCTCGTGTACTAGTTGGTGGAGTTTCTCCATATCACTCTCTTCGAGCGCCGAGACGAGGACTGCTCTAAAAGGCCCCTTCGTCTTCGCGGCTACGGATATCAAGTCTGATACTACTTCGCTAGATAAGCCCTCTTCAAACGCCTCATTAATTAGCTTTGCGGGGTCCTCAACGAGTAGCTGGACTATTTTCGGGTTTCTCGCAATATCTCTCTTATTAATCACGGGAACAGCCAGTAGACCCGTCTTTACTTGTAGGAGCACGAAGAGAAACCAGAGGAATACTCCATCAGATACTCGCTCTATGGCTGAGGCGTCTATAACGTAGACTAGCACCGCGTGCGTCATTCTAGTTAGCTTCTCGAGAAAGACTCTACTAGCTGGTCTGAAGAGAAAGGCCTCCATTTGCCCGGGTGTGTCTATGAGTACGAGATCCCAGCTGTTAATATTAGTAAAGGGCTCTTTGGAGAAGATCTCGTCAATTCTCTCCGCAATGAGCTCAGAAGCCTTGATGAACGCGCCGTTAGGCCCTAAGCCGTACTTAGTCATTATATCGCGCAGTGTAAAGAGCTTTCTAATGTCAAATGTGGGCTTGTATAGTAGTTCGTCGGCACCGGGGTCGAGGTTTACTGTCGCTACTCTAAAGAACAGAGTTTTACGAGCCCACTCACTATACGCTCTCACGAGACTGCTCTTACCCGAGCCGGCAGGACCCGTGAACACGGCTACTACAGCTGGCACCCGTAACACCCCTAGTACTACTCGCTTTAAGGTGTAAAATTACCAAGTGAATTATTGAGGAGTGTAGAAACATTACCCTAACAACTTGTTTAGCAATTTAGAGTTTTCCAGCTCTTAGACCTCGCCTTCTGGCGGGGCTTTAACAGACACTTTCTTTAGCTGTCTCTGGTACATTTCAACTAGCTCTTTACTCGTAGTCGCGTCTTCAGGCCTCTTGTCGGGCCTCCACCTTATAAATCGCGGAAATCTAATTGAAATTCCAGCACCCGGCTTAACTACACCTCTAGCGCACGTGTGTATTGGTGAGAGTGTTAACTCCGCTCCTATGATCTCGGCTACTAGTGCCGGCTCTACCCAGACGTCGGGCTCCATTTCAGCGTCTACTCTCGGGTGTTTAGTACTCCTAATATACGGTCTCAGCATATCTGGAAGCTTGTCTAGGTCTTCGTCTTTAAAGCCTGAGCCGACTTTACACACAGTCTCAAATACGTCTTTGTCTGGATTATACGCAGCCATTAAGAGAGCTCCGAATTTACCCCCTCTCTTACCCTTACCGTAAAAAGCCCCCACAACGACTAAGTCTACTGTGTCTATCATCTCGCTCTTGTAGTCGCGCTTGTACTTTATCCACAACCACCCTCTAGCTCCAGCCTGGTATATCGAGTCTTTATGTATAGCCTTGACCATTACTCCTTCACAACCCTCACTAATAGCCTGCATAAAGAACCTCTCTAGCTCGTCGGGGGTGCTCGCCTTAATGTACCTCGCGATCGTGAAGTCCTCGGTCTCGCGGACAATCTTCTCGAGGGCACTCCTCCTCTCGAGTATAGGCCTAACGGTGTAGTCCTCGCCGTTTAAGTAGAGGAGGTCGAATAGAAACACTTTAACTGGGTACTCCTTAACAGCTATGTGTATGTCGTGTTTACGCTTCCTGTGCATTAACTCCTGGAATGGCAGTAGCTCACCTGTCTCCTTGTCATACGCTACTATTTCACCCTCAATAATAGCCTCCTCGGCGTTAATGTTATTCACGACCATTTCAACTACGTCAGGGTACTGGTTAGTAATGTTTTCCAGTCTTCTAGAGTAGATTACTACCTTACTACCCTTCTTGTGAATTTGAGCTCTCTCACCATCGTACTTGTACTCTACTAGGGCGACTCCACCAGCTTTTGCCAGTATTTCCCTCGGGTCGTTGTGCCTCTCAGCGAGCATCGGCCTTATTGGAATACCTACTTCAGGTTTAATTTTCTTGAGGGCTTCTAGTCCCTGTGTTGCGAGTATTTTAGCCACTTCACCGAGGTCTGGTCTCAGGTTATAAGCTCTCTCTATTATTGGTCTCGCCGAGGCGCCACCCCCGTAGACAACCGCGAGAGCATCCATTACTGTGGCTTCGCCTATACCAGCTCTCAGCCTCCCCTCTATAAATCTCACAATAAACTTTGCCTCTTTGGGCGAGGCGTTTCTAAGCAGGCCAGCAGTCAGCCTGATTTTAAGGTCTCTACTGCCCTCACCCTGAAGTTGCGCTATTTTTGTCAGAGTTGCGTAGACCTCGTTTACAGTGAGCGCTTTAGTAGCCGTCTGCGTAAAGGCGAGTAGTGAGACTCCGCTTTGAGCTTTACTTCTAAGAACCTCGGCGGCTCTGCCGAGATCGCCTGTACTCTTCACTATCTGCTCTACTTGACTCTCACTGACATTGTAGGCTAGAGAGAGTGCCTTAATGAGGAGCTTTTCGCTAATACCGAGCTCGGGCATGTTCTTCCAGTCAGGCCACAGAGTACCAGTTATTAAGTAGACGACTTTGTCAATAACTTCCGGTGGAGTGTTCTTGAATAAGTTAGCTAGGAGAGTTATCATCTGCGTTCTCGCTGACACGAGTTCAAGTCTATCAATAGTCTCGGCTAGGAGACTAAGTGGCATATCGCTCATATACTCAGCCCACTAGTTCTATTCCCGTTAAGACCTTAATAAAGTCGTGGACACTCGAGAGATTTTAAGAGGTGCTCTTCTAACTCTCTTAGTGGTGATGACAACCCGGCAAGAATGAGCTGTGATTAATCAGAGTTTCGCTGAGAGCAGACTCGGCCACTACGTTTACT
>JAJHQY010000001.1 GCA_020833085.1 Desulfurococcaceae archaeon | reverse complement strand
AGGCACTCTACCCCAAGGTCGCGCCCTTTGATGTTGAAATAGACTTGAAGAGCAGGTCTAGGCGCTAAATAGTAACAGTTGGTCTTCTCTGCCTCTTCTCTTCATTACTAGCTAGTCTAGACGTGAATAGCGGGTTTATTAGACCTTTACTCTCAAGCTCCTTTAAATGCTCTGCGAATTTCCTAGTGTGCTCCACGTCTAGGTCTATTAGCTCGTAGAGTATTTTTCTGAGTTTAGACCACAGCTCAACGAGCATTTCACGAGGCATGTGTACTGTTATTAGTGGGTCTTTAAGCCAGTTGTCAAACGCCTCAATAGTCCTCTCTATTTGGTGAAATGCTAGTCTAGCGAGTGTTATGAGTGTTAATCTGTCAGCGTTTTCGTAGTTCTCCTCCGCTTTTCCAAATAGGTTCTTAACTTCCTCCTGCCTCTTAATCCACATCTCTAAGTTGTCGTAAAAACTACTCATACTGGGTAACACCTCTATCTCAGCTAGTAGAGGAATACACCCTTATAACCTAGTATCCCTCACTTCGCTCTTAGTGAATTGAATGAGGCGCTTAAATTACCTAGTGGACTTATACACCAAAGTAGAGTTCTCGCTGTTGGCTGAGCTTGATGAGTATACTAGTTGTTGGCATTGACGAAGCCGGTCGCGGACCCCTCATAGGTGACATGGTAGTAGCCGGCGTCGCCGCTGAGCCGCGCGTCTTTGAAAAACTCGCCTCACTTGGCGTGAGAGACAGTAAACTCCTCACACCAGCTGAGAGATTGAGGCTCTACAGGACTATTCTGAGTAGTGGAGTTCTAGCTGTGCTCGTTTACGCACCTCCACGCATCCTCGACGACGAGAACTTAAACGCAGTCGAGGTGAGAGCCGTCACGAGAATACTAGGAGTGATCGCTGAGCTAGCCGGTAGTAGTGTTAGCGAAGTACACGTCTTTATAGACGAGATTAAGGGCTGGCGGGCGAGTATTGAAGCCGCTCTGAGGGAGCTCTTTAAGTGCTCTACGCGCCTGGTAATAGAGCCTCACGCTGATGCCAAGTACACTCCAGTAGCCGCTGCTAGTATTGTGGCGAAAGTCTCGCGTGATCTGAACTTAACAATTCTGCGGAGAGTATTCGGCGACTTCGGCTCAGGGTATATTACAGATCCTGATACTAGAAGATGGGTTCAAGAGTACTACCAGTTAAACACAACTCCACCGCTATTTATTCGCAGGAGCTGGCGAGTATTGAGAGAACTAGCACCTAAATGGTACAGGGCTAAGAAGTCAAGTAAAAGCAGTAAAAGCCTCTTTGAATACACCAAGTCTACTGGGAGGACGCACGAGCACTAATCACCCCGTTTATAGTTAGTTACAACTGGAAGTGAGCGCGGCTGAGCAGTAATGCCCACTAACCTGCCAGCCGAGGCTAAGGCTAAGTGGATTAAAGTCATGGAGGCCAGGACTATAGAGGAGAAGATCAGGGCTCTAGAAGAGTTCTTGTCAGCTGTTCCCAAGCACAAGGGCACTGAGAGGCTGAGAGAGTGGGCTACTAAGAGGCTCTCTCAGCTGAGAGAAGAGCTCGAAGAGAGGCGGCGAAAGAAGTCTTCGGGTAAGTCCTCCTTCTTTATTGAGAAAGAGGGCGCCGCGCAAGTAGTTGTTATTGGGCCGCCTAATTCTGGCAAGAGCACGCTAGTCCACGTGCTAACCGGAGCTAAGACTGTTATCTCGGAATACCCCTACGCGACGCAGTACCCGGTCCCGGGGATGATGAAATACCAAGACATATACTTCCAGCTCGTAGACACGCCACCACTAGAACCCGGGGTTCTCTTGTCGAGAAAAAGTATTGCCCTCATTAGGAATGCCGACGGCGTGCTACTAGTCCTCGACGCTACGAGGAGTATTACTGAGGACTTGAAGAGCATTCTAGAGTATTTGCGCGAAGAGGGTATATACCTAGTCAAGCCTAGAGGCAGAGTGGTCATAGACGTAATTAGAACTGGTAAAACGGGAATTAGAGTTACATTAATGGGTAAGTTACTCGACGCAACTATAGATGACCTCAGAAAGCTCCTAGAGAGTTACCGAATATACAACGCGCACGTAAAACTCTACGGGGAGGTCACACTAGACGACGTCGAGCAGGCTCTCTTCGAGGCTATTGTCTACAAGCCCACTGTAGTCTTCGTGAATAAAACAGACTTAAAAAAGCCTACTCAAGAAGAGTTGGAGTTCCTGAAAAGAGCTCTCCCCAACTCACCAATAATTCTCGGCTCGGCAATTAGTGGTGAGGGGCTTAACGAGCTGGGCCCAGCTCTGTACAAAGCACTAGAACTAATTAGAGTATACACTAAGCCCCCCAGCGGCGAAGTAGCTAAAAAGCCTTTAGTACTAAAGAGGGGGGCTACTGTACGCGATGTCGCTGAGAGTGTTCACAGCGACCTCGTCAAGAACTTCCTCTACGCTAGAGTGTGGGGGCCCTCGGCTAAGTACCCCGGAGAGAGGGTTGGGCTGGACCACGTGGTCGAGGACGGGGATATTATTGAGATTCACAGTAAGGGCTAGCACTCGTATACGCTCACTCTCAAGAGCCTGAGTAGCCTAGTGAGAGGCTCAAATACCCCCCTCTCATCACACAAGTAGAGCTCGTCAGGCTTAGTGATAACTAGTACTCTCAGAGAGAACTCCTCTAGCTTCTTACCACTATAAACTATTATCCTCTCGCCCAAAGCCCTCGTTACGCCCCTTTTAGCCAGTGTTTTCATGGTCTTCTCGTCTACGACGATCCAGAGGCTCTCAGGGCTTTTCGAGTTTAATATGCGGAGAGCCCATTCGAGGCCCCTACTACTAGTCGCTGAGAGGACTATTAGCGCGTTCTTGCTGGGAGTCGCCGACACGAGGCGCTCCCTGTTCACGGTATTTTTACCGCGTTTTTATAAAATCAACACAGGGAGCGGGGACTTAGATTGAGTATTTATAGTCTGGCGAGGTACCTAGAGGAGCAGGGCTTTAGAGTGAATATTGTTAGTGATAAGGCTCTGACTGTCCCACACGACAACTTACCAGTATACCTAGCTATAGAGTTCAGAGACGGTATTGTCTACATGAGTATTAAACACGGAGAGGACCTCCGCGAAGTACTAGAAGAGCTGCGTGATAGTGGTGAAGACGTGGAAGAGGTGCTAGAAGAGGCATTGAGTTATTTAACTAGCGCGTCACTAAAAGCAAGACTCTGGATTGAGCAGCGAGGCTTAACACCAGTTTTTGACCTCAGAGGGGGTAGTATTGAAATACACGAGATACTTGAAGAAGTACTAGAAGAGTCTGAAGAGTGAAAAAGGTGTGTGTTTTGAGGAGGCTATTTGGAACAGACGGTGTTAGGGGAGTCGTGGGCTCTGAGCTCAACCCTGAATTTATAGCAAAATTGGCGTGGGCTATTGGGTCCTACTTCGCGGAGGGCTCCAGGGTACTAGTAGGCTCAGACTACAGAGCCGGGGGCGAGGCTATTAAGAGCATTGTTATTGGCGCGCTAGTTCTCTCTGGAGTGAAAGTCTACGACGCCGGCTACACTCCAACACCAGCACTCCAGTACGCTGTTAAGTCCGAGGGCTTCGACGGGGGAGTAATGATAACAGCTAGTCACAATCCACCCGAGTACAATGGTATTAAGGTTATCGGGCCACACGGAATAGAGATCGAGAGAGAGGAAGAGAGAGTTATAGAAGAGATCTTTTGGAGCGGGAGATTCAGGACTGCGAGCTGGCGGAGCGCGGCGCACAGTGCTCAGCTGTATTCAGGTGTCAACGAGCTGTACATTAAGGCTATTTTAAGCCACGTAGACAGAGAATTGATAGCTAAACGAGGCTTTAAAGTCCTAGTAGACCCCGCTAACAACGTGGGTGTACTGACAACTCCACGTCTACTCAGAGAGCTCGGAGTAAAACCCGTAGTATTAAATGGGGACTTAAACCACGAGCCTGCAAGACCCCCCGAGCCTACTCCGGAAACTCTCAGCGAGGCGTCTCGCGCTGTTAAAGCACTCGGCTGCGATCTCGGAGTCGGACACGACGGAGATGCCGATAGGTCTATTTTCATAGATGAGCGTGGGCGGGTCCACTGGGGTGACCGCTCAGCTGTTCTCCTAGCTAGACACTTGAGGCTCCACAAGGGGCGCAGAGGGAGGGTCTACACTGGCGTCTCTTCCAGTACTGTAGTTGAGGAGTTGCTGAGACCACTAGGAGTCGAGGTCGTGTGGCTGAGAGTTGGTAGTGTTGACATAGCTCACGCCATGAGGCGATCGGGCGACGCACTCTGCGGATTCGAGGAGAACGGCGGCTTTATGTACCCCCCACACCAGTATGTCCGCGACGGCGCCATGACGGTGGCACTATTCCTTGAGCTACTAGCAACTAGCGGTAAGAAAGCCTCTGAGCTCTTTTCCGAGCTCCCCGAGTACTACATTGTGAAGAAGAAGTACCCAATGAGCAGAGACTCCGCTCTAAGAGTAGTTGAGAGAGTAAGAGAGGAGTTCAAGAGCGAGCGGTTAATTACCGTTGACGGGGTCAAAGTGATCTCTAGAGACTACTGGGTGCTCGTGCGCCCAAGCGGAACCGAGCCCCTTTTGAGAGTCATGCTCGAGGCTAAGAGCGAGGAGGTTGCTAAGAGTGTTCTCGAGAGAATTGAGAGCATTATTAGAGAGGTGAGCTCTCCGTGATGAGGTATTGGGGCCTAGACATACTAATGTGCTTGTACTGTAAGAGATTTCCACTAGAACTATACGTTATAGAGGAGGAGAAGCAGAACATAGAAGTAACAGGCATCGAGACCCCTCTCTGTAAGAGTTTCTGTGGCTACTTGAGAGAAAACATACAGCAGGGTAAGACATATCCTTGTTACGAGTGCTTAAAAATAGCTATTAAGACCGCCGTGCTCTACTGCCCAGACTGCAAACACTGGTATCCAGTGAGAGACGGCGTTGTAGTAATGTTAGTGAACAGTAAGAGAAAACTGGATAAAGACAGGGAGTTCCTTGAGAAGTACAAAGAGAAAATACCAGAATTCATACTACGTGAAGGCAAGCCTGTAAACTTATCCCAGACCACTCAGCAACCTCACCAGTAAACTACTCTGAAACCACCTTAGATCAAGAGTATTGAGTACAAGGCGGTACGAAGTGCAATACTATCTCTGCTACTACTTAATCTTCCATAGAGTAGTAAATTCCGCAAGCATCGGGGCTCTATTAGCTCTGGGAGACTTCCACTCCTAATTAAAGTGTTATTGAAGAAAAACCTGTGTTTTTCTCTCTAACCGGCGTCACACTAACGACTTCTACTGAGAGATTAATACATACAGATTAGCCCCTTAGAACTGCCTGCACCGGCTGTGGTGTTCAGCCATAGAGGGGGTATGAATACTTCTACCTGCACCCACATCACTCCAGAGACTGTGATGTTGTTTGGGCGGTATACGTGGATAGCATATGTTACAACGTAGTCTGGGAGAGGAATTCTGGGATATATGTAGTAGCAGTAGTCGTCCCAGCAAATAGTTACATTAAAGCTCCAGTACAAGTACTTCCTGTACTTGTACCCATACTGTGCTATATGTATAAACGCGTAATCTGGGTATTCCACGTGGATATATACCTCGGAGACTATGTAACCTGTACCTGCAAGGTACCCGACTCCATAACTACTACACACACCTCTGTAGTGGTTGCTTCTAAGTAGCATACTAGCAATACTAATTGCTTCTGTTATAGGTAAAGCCATGGTTAGAGTAAACAGGTTTATCAAAATTACTCTAATATACTTCAAGATACACACTCACTTTTCTCCTTGGCGAGAGAGGTTAAAAGAATTTCTGTAGTCTTTTCTCCTACTCTGTGAGTAGAAGTGTGATAACTAGTAGCGAGATTAATATTATAGTAGTGTTCCAGAGTGGGCTTTCGCTTCTACATAGTCTGAGTGCTAATTTGTGGTTTACTAGTGGGTATAGTGGATACACGCCTCTAGTTGTGAGCGCATCTAGTACTACGTGACTCAGCCAGCCCATTATAAGCGCTACTGTTAGTAGTAACGCCTGTGGTGCCAGAGCGTAGAAGACCGCTCCGAGAAGCACTGGGACTACAATATTGTGTAGTGTTTTTCTGTGTTTGAGCTTTAAGTCGAGATCTGGCAGCGTCGAGGAGAAAACCGCCACTACTATAAACGCGTAGTAGAGTTGGAGGCTAGTAGTGGGGTAAATTCGGCTCTTGAGAAACCAGAGTGCCAGTGTAAACGCGAAAAACATGTGTGTAATTTTCTTCAAGCCCCATACACCCAGCTCAACTAGCCCCTCTTGAGGGTGACCACGCGGTCTGGGTAGCCGACTACAACTACGTCCACTAGGTCTTCGCCCGGAAAAATCCCCGTCTCTACAACGCCGTGTACTAGTTTAAGCCTCTCGTGCACACTCTTAGCGCTAGTTACGTGCTTGAGCGGCTTCAAGTCTACAATGTAATTGCCATTATCACTAATAACTGGACCATCTTTACCCGCACCCGTTCTAATTTGAGGCTCAAAGCCCAGTTTTCTCACTTCTCTCAGAACGTAGTTAACTGTTACAGGAACTACTTCTACTGGTATTGGCTTAGCGTAAAGGTACTCAACACCCGTATACTTCGTGTAGTCTACTACGTATATTCTAGTACTAGCTGAGAGTGCGAGCAACTTCTCTCTGAGTAGTGCGCCTCCACGGCCCTTAACGAGGTCTAGTCTACTAGAAACCTCGTCAGCCCCGTCTACATAGACTTCTAGGTGCTCTAGAGTCTGTATGTCTAGTGATCGCAGCCCGTACTTCTCATAGAGATAGAGAGCAGTGTCCACTGAGGACGCGTAAACACCCCTCTCTCTAATGTAGTCAATACACACGTCAATGAACACTTTAATAGTAGAGCCCGTGCCGAGTCCAATAAGCCTGGCACTACTGTAACTAGTCTTTAGAATTCTACAGGCCTCAATAGCAGAAGTAAACTTACAGGCCTCAATACTACTCACTACGAGGCCCCCTGATAAATAACTCAGCGATGAAGCGCTTTAAAGTCGGTGGAGTGTGATTATTACTTAAAAATAGTGCTTTAGCTTTACTAATTTAAATTCAGTTACTCCTTTCTCCTCGCCTTTACTTCTCTAACTACTCGCGGTGCAATAGCTCTACAAGTCCTCGCTGTGAAAAAGCCGAGTATAGTAGCTATTGCGACTGTTACTAGTAGTCCCGTTGAGATGTAGAGATACGCTGTTCTCTTCAACTCCTCCAGCTCAGCTCTCACTCTGTCAATATCTCGGAGCCTGTTTTCTAGCAAGTCTCTAGCGCTCTCGCAGTAGGCTAGTCTACTACTAGTCTCCTGAAGAGTGGCGTTTAAGTCGCGAAGCTCAGTAGTCAAGTCCGATACTTTGCCCTCCAGCTCCTTAGCACGATTCCTGAGATCAACGATCTCATCTAATAGCCTCCTACTCGGTAGCGGCGAGAGACTCGAGTAGGAGAGTACGAGAGACGTGAACTGAGACACAGTGAGCTCTAAGTCCGTCTCTCCAGTGTATTCTCCGTGAAAGACCGCAAAGCCTCTGCCACCATTTTCACTAGTATCAACAGGGCTGAAGAGGACTAGTAGAGAGCCGGGCTTAACTTGCCTGGTGAACAGCGTGAAGACCTCTCTTGCGAGCTTCTCGCCAACACCGCTAGTTATATTGAGAGCCTCAGCGACAATCGCGTGCGGCGCGTAGACAATGTACACTCTAGTACTCACATCACTAATAACTCTCTCAACTACTCTCCTCGTGGTCTCAATTGTCAAGTTCACAATCCACTCTCTAGCTTCAAGCGGCAAGTTGACGTAGACTTCTCTGTACGCATAGACGAGAACCCACGGAACCAGTAAAGCGCCCACTGGCTTAATGCCCGGGGATGCGAAGCCACTAGTTCTCAGAGAGCCGGGAAAGAGTAGTTTAATAGTCCCGTTGAGCTCGTTAACTTCTAGTACATAGAAGACTACGTAGTACTCACCACTAGCCAGACCCTCTAGGCCCTCTACTCGAATAGGCTTTGGACTCGTAATCCTCGTCTTCGTGACATTAACAATAAAAGACACATTAAACCTCTCTAGCTTAATTGTCAAGATGTCCCCTACCAGTTCAGTAGTAATATTAGTACTCAGCTCCCCCCAGAGAAGTGTCCCGTTAACTGGGACTTCTAGCACTACTGGCTTAATTGCGTTTCTAGTTAAATTGTACCCACTATTCACCGCTGTAACGTTCAATTCAGGATTAGCGAGCACCACATCTACTAGCGCTGCGTTACTCCACACTCTGCGAATTCTCTCCGTGTAATTACTCATTAACTCGTACTCTGGTGTAATAAGTAGCGATACGTCCTCTAGCTCCGGCCTCCTACCTAGTAATAGCCAGTAAGCGTAGTAGTCTGGATTTGCCGGGCCGTCTAGATCTAGTAGCAATATTCGAGCTGTAATATTTAGCTCTGAGAGAGTGCTATTAACGCTATTAAGACTCAAACCCGGCGTTACTACCACGACAATATAGTTCAACCCGCTCTGAGCGTATACACCGATGTCGAGTAGCGGTAGCACTAGTAGTACTACTAGTAGTACCATTGAGGCTCTCTCCACCTTCATGACCACTAATCACCAAGACTATGACTTAACCGCGGTTAAAGTATAAAAAGAGTGTACTTTTATGGTTTACGCTAACAAGGAGAACTGGGCTGTAGAAGGGCGTGTACTGTGCCTTCGAGGTTAACGGGCTCTGAGCTGGCTTTGAGGGTTCTCGAGGAGCTCTACGTCACCGCCTCTCGGGGCTCTAGTAGAGAGCTCGTAGAGCGAATTATACAGCTTAAAGAGAGCATTTTAAGCGAGAGGCCCGCTTCTATGGCTACTATTAATATGCTTAAGCAAGTGGGGCTCTACATTTTAGAGCGCGGCTTTAGCGGCGTAGACAGCTACATTTTAGAGCTTAAGGAGAAGTACACTAGAGCTCTGGAGAGAGCAGCCGAGATCGCGTCTAGGAGAATTGTTAGTGGTGAGGTTTTACTGACAAACAGTAATAGTCTTGCTGTGAGAAAACTACTAGAACACCTCGCTAAGCAGGGTAAGAGCATTGAGCTCTACGTTACTGAGTCGCGACCAGGTAACGAGGGTTTACTAGTAGCAGAGTATGCTGAGAGTCTCGGCTTTAACGTGTACTTAATAGTAGACTCCGCCGCGAGGTTTTTCATGAAGAAAGTCGACAAAGTAGTTGTTGGGGCCGAGGCTGTGGCTTCTAATGGTGCTGTAGTCTCTAAAATAGGGACTAGCCTCGTAGCCCTAGTGGCTAAAGAAGCCCGCAAGAGGGTTTTCGTTGTAGCCCCTACAGTCAAGTTCAGCCCCGAGACTTTTTACGGAGAGCTACTAAAACTCCCCGAGTACGACTGGGAACTACTCGTTGAGAGCGATAAAGCCGCTAGAATACCCGAGAACTACAGGGCACGCGTACCAATATACGACGTGACTCCACCGGAGTACATTGATGCCATTGTCACGGAGCACGGGCTTTTCGCGCCTCAAGCACTACCACTAGTTCTGAGCTTTATTGAGAGATCTGGACTCAACCTGACCGTGCCGCTGGAAGACATAGTGAGTAAGCTGAGAGCTCTATTAGGTGGCGCCCAGTGACTACGTACCCCCAGAGACTACTGGAAATCGCCAATGGAATAAGAGATATGAGAATACGAGGCGCAGGGAGAATAGCGAGAGCAGCCGCCGAGGCTTTGAAAATAGCCGCGCTAGAGTACAGTGGCGAGAGGGACTTAGTAGCCTTTAAGAAGTACATGGTCAGCGTGGGCGAGCTACTAATATCAACGAGGCCCACTGCCGTCAGTCTACCCAACGCCGTTGTGTACGTTCTAAGCTCACTCAGAGGTGCTCAGAGCTTTAGAGAGGCTCAGGAACGCCTAGTAGAGCGCGCTGAGAAATTTATATCTGAGTCTGAAGAGGCTACTCGGAGAATTAGTCAAATTGGAGCTAGAAGAATAAGAGAGAACTCTACTATACTAACCCACTGTCACAGCTCAGCCGCCGTAGGAGTCATTATTGAGGCTTACAAGCAGGGAAGAGTCGTGAAGGTCTACAGCACCGAGACCAGGCCAGCGTACCAGGGCAGAATAACCTTTGCCCAGTTGTCTAAGAGCGGCGTCCCCGTCATTCAAATTCCAGACAGCGCTGTGAGGTACGTGATCAATGAAGTGGACTACGTCGTGGTGGGCGCGGACACCGTTGCGAGTAATGGAGCTGTGGTGAATAAAATAGGTACTAGTCAAGTGGCTCTCGCAGCTAAAGAGGCGAGGACTAGAGTCTACGTCGCCGCCGAGTCTTACAAGTTCTCGCCACTCACGCTAATAGGCGAGCTCGTGACAATAGAGTTCAGATCCCCCGAGGAGGTGGTCCCGCGAGAGTGGCTTGAAAAGCACCCCCGTGTAAAAGTACTAAACCCCGTTTTCGATGTAACACCTCCAGAGTACATAGACGCCATTATAACAGAACACGGTGTTATACCACCACAGGCAGCCGTGCTGATTCTAATTGAGAAACTAGGCTGGGCTCTCGAAGTACTACACGCTAGCGAGGGGAGGTTAGATTTAAATAAGATTGTAGCGTTATAGAGAGTGGTGTAATGTTGTCTTCTAGAAGTAGTCAAGTTGACGTTGACAGAATTAAGCGGGAACTCGTAGCCCTAATCGACGAGAACAGAGAAGTTATTTACAAAATAGCCTTTTACTCCAGACCTGAAGTCCAGAGCATTATGAGTAGAGTTCTCGAGGCGTGGGAGCGTAATAATAGACAGGGCGAACCTATTGACTATGTCACTCTGGAAGAACTCGAAGTACTCTATAGAGTGGCAAAGGAGATCTTAAAGAAAAAACCTAGTGAGTTGTGGGCAGAGTACTGGCGTGCGAGTATAAGTAAATAGCTACGCCTGCTTTGAGTCCAACTACTAGGCTTTTTTACCCCTATTGCCCTACACGCTTAATATGCAAGTGATATTACTATTCACGAGGTGCTATTACGCAGTAGAGGGGTACTAGAATTGACTAGCTCCGAGGACTTAAAGAGGAGAATTATTGAAGTCCTGGAGACTATTATTGACCCCGAAGTGGGTATAGATATCTACAACTTAGGCTTAGTGTACGATATAGAGATTATAGACGAGAAGAGGGTTAAAATAAAAATGGGACTGACTACGCCTCTCTGCCCACTCGCTTATACTATTCCACTAATGGTTATTGATCAGCTTAAAGAGAGATTAAATATCGACGCCGACGTCGACCTAGTCCACGACCCTCCGTGGACGCCTCTCAGAATGACTGAGAAGGGTAGGAGGCTCTTTAAAGAGAGGTTTGGCTATGACATCGTCGCAATGTATATGGAGTCTACGCGCGCAGATAAAGAGTAGCGGGTGAGACCGCCTTGAGTTGGAGCATACTTAAGCTTCTAAGAGAGAGTCCCGACGTCCTTAAAGAACACGTGAGAAAGAGATTTATGGACACAAGTATCGTAGATAGAGCTTACGAGCTGGACTTAAAGTGGCGTAAAAAGCTAGCAGAAGTCCAGGAGCTCAGGCACAAACACAACGTCATTAGCCGCGAAATAGCTAAGCTCGCGGGCCCTGAGAGAGAGGCTAAGTTGAGTGAGGCGCGGAGACTACTCGAAGAGCTCGCAAAGGCCGAGGAGGAGCTAAAGCTCCTCGAAGAGGAGAGGGAGAAGGCTCTTCTCAGCCTGCCGAATATTGTGCACGAGAGCGTCCCCATAGGCCCCGACGACTCGTACAATGTTCCAATTAGATTCTGGGGTAAACCCAAGGTCTGGGTAGGCTATATTGAGCAGTTTAAGAATCAGACTGAGAAGTACGGATTTAAAGTAGACTACGAGGTCATTGAGTGGAAACCTATTGGCCACGCCGACTTCTTGGAGAACGTGCTTAAACTCGGCAATACAATTAAAGCCGCCGAAGTCGCCGGTAGCAGGTTCTACTACTTATTCGACGACATAGTCTTCCTCGACATGGCACTACTAATGTACGCTATTGACTATCTAGTTAAGAAGGGCTACAGGCTAGTCCTACCCCCCTACATGCTGAGGTACAAGATAATATCTGGAGTTATCGACTTCGCTGCGTTTCAAGACGCCATATATAAGATCGAGGGAGAGGACCTTTACTTAATAGCTACTGCTGAGCACTCACTAGCCGCTCTACATGCGGGTGAGGATATACCAGAAGAAGAACTACCACTAAAATACGTTGGAGTGTCTCCGTGTTTCAGGAAAGAGGCTGGAGCGGGCTCTAAGGACTTAAAGGGAATTTTCAGGGTACACCAGTTCCACAAAGTAGAGCAATACGTGTTCGCGAAGCCCGAGGAGAGCTGGGACATAATGGAGGAGTTAATATCTAACGCCGAGGAGCTGTTCAGGGGGCTCGAGCTTCCCTACAGAGTCGTAAATATAGCTAGTGGAGATCTCGGCGCACCCGCCGCTAAGAAGTATGATTTAGAAGTCTGGATGCCCGCGCAGGGACTCTATAGGGAGATGGTTAGTTGTAGCAATACAACTGACTGGCAGAGCTACAGGCTGAAAATAAGACTAGTAAGGAGGAGAGGTATGGTTAAAGAGTACGTTCACACACTCAACAGCACGGCTATAGCTAGTACTAGAACTATTACTGCTATACTCGAGAACTTCCAAAACCCCGACGGCACTGTCACCATACCTAAAGTCCTGAGGAAGTACTTGGAGGTCTTTGACAAGGCACCTAGAGACTACATACACCCATACAAGAAAGAACGCGTAAAGAACTAGAGTAGGAGTAGGTAAGCATCGAGCCTCTCAGGCCCCTCGTAGACCCCCCATCTTTTAAGCTGATTTCTCAAAATAGCCTCCTAGAGGTGGTTTTGTGGTTACTGAAGACATTACTAAGGTTATCGTTGAACTCCACTTAGACCTGAGCGAAGAGAGCGATGAGGCTCTGAGAGTTGCTTTTAGTGTAGCTGAGGAGTTACTTGATAAGTACAACATCTGGGTTGAAGTTATACCAGTACACGTGTGGTTCACAGATCCTATTGAGCAGAGCGCGCTAGACCTCCCAAAGATCTTTATAAACGGCAAGCTCAGGTTCATTGGGAGAGCCCCTCGTAGAGACGAGTTAATAAAGGCTATACGAGAACACGTGAATCTGCCTCCGCGCAGAGCTAACGCGTGGGAGGCTGTACCCACGAGGCCATTTGACGGGGGCTTACCGCAAGTAGCTGAGACCTAGTATAAAGCTTATAAGGGGCTAATACAAGAGAAAATACTGCAGAGCGCCCCCACTACTCAATGAGGAGAGTAGTACTACATATAGTTGCAGTTGTACTCTCAGCCAGCCACCTCCGCACTCTAACTACTGCGAGTAGGGTTCAGAGCTCCACTAGTAGCAGAGACGTGGACGCACACTTAAGGCATTACTAGAGAGTTGAGCTCTCTCATTGAGTAGTGGGGGCGCGATGAAGCACTCTATCTCTCTCTATAAGCCACTCTGTAACGTCTTCGTGAGCTCTATAAACAGACTCGACTAAGTCGTTACTAGCTAGGTAGTGTAGAAGGTACACTGAGAGAAAGTAGTCTCCAGCTCCAGTCTTCTCTCTAGCCACGTATTCAACGTCTACTACTACGTCTCTCACTAAGCCGCCGTAAGCCACTGTGATCTCTCCAAGACCCCTAGTAATCAGAATTACCACTCTACTAGTCCTCGTAATAGCGCTAAGACCTCTCTGCAAACTAGTCTCCCCGAGTCCCCTAACTAGGCACTCGGCCTCCTCCACATCAGCGTGAACCACATCTACTAGTCTGAGAGCATCTAAGGCTTCACTATGGGGGGTTAGAACCACGTCCCCGCTACTAGTAACACTCCTCACAAGCCCCTGCAGGTCTAGCGCGATTACTTCAGATTTAGTCCTAAGTACTCTGAGTAGTGAAACTCCTACTTCACCTATAACTGGATTTGCGATTACGTAGCAGGGGTCTTGGTGCGTGTTCCAGGGGTATATTGGCGGGGCCTTCTCGAGGAGCTTCAGAAACCTCTTCTCACTAGTGTAATTAAGCACGAAGATATTAGTTCTAGTCGAGTACTGTAGCCTAGTAATGTACTCGGCTATGGGGTGGCTCACTAGTCTAGGGCTCATCACTGAGTACACTTCGAGTTGCACTCCGCGTCGTAGTAGTGGTATAGCCGAGTAGTAAACGCCCCCGCCGTGTAAAGTCCTAACCCTCTCGCCCGCTATAATTACGTCTATTGTTGGGTTACCGTAGAGACAGAATCTCAGAGTCTCATCCCGCCTTCCAGCGGAATTAGTCCTCCTCTCTCAGCTTCTCCGCTAACTTAGCCGCTCTCTTCTTTAATCCGAGTAGGTGATAGCCTTTTAAGTGGTTTATTAAGTCCTCCACACTGTAGAAAAAGGCGTTTTCATAGGTGTAGTTAGAGGGAGGCTTCTCGCCGAGGCACCTTGAGGCCGCGTGAATACATATAGGGCAGGCTATAAGCCCCGTGATCCTGTCTCTACAGGTCCTGAACTTTATGCCCTCAACGTCGACCTCGAAGACCTCCCACTTAGGCTCCCACGTGTAAGTCACTGAACTAGCACCTCAGCCGGTTGATCCCTCTTCACCGCTCCGCGACCTAAAACCTCATCACTCTCTTTACATACCTCTCGTAGTCTCTCAGCACGTTATATATAGTAGTGGCCTTATTAATGAGTTGCACTAATTCGTAATCTCTCATACTCGTAAACTGTTTTAGAAATGTCCGCGTGTACTTACTGAGCAACTCTAGTTCCTGTGCAACTGACTCTGCATGGCGAATACTCAATTCTCATCACGGGGAAGCAGTCACGATAACAGACTTATCGTAGTCTCTCAGATTAAATGTGTTGGTGTTTAATCTGACAATATTGTAGTTCTTGACGTGCTTTAAGAACTCCTCTACGGGCTTGAGTGGCAGTGTGCAACCAGTCACCCAGTAGTGAATAGGCATGACATTTCTAGGCGTAGTCAACTCTACTATTCTCCACGCCTCTTCGGGCTCAACCGTGAATGTCCCGCCAACGGGGACTATTAAGAGGTCCACTCCGCGGAGTCTAGAGAGCACGGGCTCTTCTGGTATGTCACCTATATCTCCGAGGTGGGCTACTCTGACATCACCAGCTGTGACTACGTAGACCGCGTTTTCGCCTCTCCTCTTCCCCCTGAACTTGTCGTGAAAAGTCCTCAGCCCCACTACTCTTATGTTGTCTACTACTGACTCGCCGTAGAACATCTTGAAGACTCTACTAGTTTTCTTAGCGACAACGCTCACGGCATTGTGGTCGAAGTGGTCGTGAGATACGAGTATTAAGTCTCCCTGAATACTCGGCTTCTTCAGGCCGAGACTGACACCATCATGGGGATCAAATACCACGACATAGCCGTTTACACTGAGAGAGACACAGGCGTGTCCGTGCCAAGTTACCTGCAATATTCCACCTAGGTACTTAATATTCCGGGGCCCAGTATATAGATTTTTCTGTCAGCGCGGTGTCTGCAGTGCAGAGCAGTTACATTATCGGCGTTATAGCCGCACTACTCGCGCTGCTACCGCAAATAATTGTGTACGTATTCTACGCGCTCCTCGTCATTAAGAGTAGAGGTAAGAGCGGAAAGCCTGTGTATGCTACGGGAGTAGCTCACGACATATCTTTTATTATCCCCGTGAGGAGAGAGCCCGTAGAGTACATTGAGAGGGCTGTTAGGCGCATATGTGAGATGAGTATTCCAGGCTACGAGATAATTGTGGTGTCTGATGACGACGAGGAGTCTAAAAACACTATACTAGAAGCCGTAGAGGAGATGCGGAGAACCGGCTGCAATGTGTGGTTTATATGGAGGAGTGTGCCTCGAGGTGCGAGGTCTGGTGCTCTTAATACCGGCCTCTTCGCCTCCAAGAACCCTTATGTATACGTAGTAGACGTAGACACGTATCCCGATAGGTGCTTTCTAGACGTAGCCACTGCTATACTAGAGTCTAGTAGCGAGTACGCAGCCGTTGTTGGTAAGTGGGAGCCTCTCAACTACGAGAGTAGACTGAGCGCGGCGCTTGCCGCGGGCTTAAAGTACATGGTTGGCGTGCTCTACAGAGCGCGCAGTAGACTCGGCCTCTACACTTACCCACTCGGAACCGGCACTCTCTTCAAGTCTAATCTCTTAAAGGAGGTCCTAGGTGGCTGGGACGAGGAGAGAGTGCAGGACGACATGGAGATCGGCGCGAGAATAATGAGTTTGGGGTTGAGAGTAGCTTACGTAGACGAGTGTGCTGTACACGTCGAGAACCCCTCTACTTACAAGGCTTTTAGAGTGCAGCAGTACAGGTGGGCTTACGGCGCTCTAGACACGGCTGTAACGAGGTTTAAGCACATATTTCGCTCCAAGTACCCTCTACTACTAAGACTCGAAGCGTACACTTACCTACTCCAGTATATACCACAGGTTCTCGTCTTCACTGGTAGCCTAATACTAGCACTACTAGAACTCCTAGAGCCGCGTGATTATTTAGCTGCTCTCTACCCACTAGTAGTACTCTACGTGGTGGCTACTGCCTTCAACTCCCTGGCGCTCTACAGATATATTGGCGGCGTCTCCGAGTCCCCGTGGGGTAGGTTAACACTTATGGGGAGACTAGCCGCCGTAACGAACGTCGTCTCGCTCTACACCCTCCTGGGTACTGTGAGAGCTCTCCTCAGACTCAGAATCGGGTTTAAGAGAACTCCTAAAGGCTCTTACCAGTTAGTGTACACTAAGCTAAGAGCTCCCTGGGAGCTCCTGCTAGGACTTCTCTTCGCTGTTTCTGGTATACTCGCACTAGTAAGTGGGGCTCTGTTAACAGCCCTTTTCCTACTACTACACGCCGCCTCCTACATGTATGTCCTAGTGAGATTCCCGAGAGACGTCTTCTACGAGTAGGGGGTCGGCGCTTTCTGGGCAACTGCTTTAAAGACCTGTATAGTGTATAGTGCTGTGAGAGGTGTGTGAAGAGGTGCTTATATACGCGACTAGTGACCCCAGCGAAGAAGAAGTCTTGGCTATGCTGCGGCCGTACACTAGAGCGTGGTTTAAGTCCAAGTACGAGGAGATGACGCCTGTTCAGAGGAAGACTATACCGCTAGTTAAGCGCGGGGCTAACGTACTCGTGTCTAGCCCTACCGGTACTGGTAAAACCCTCGCAGTCTTTCTAGGGATTATTGATAACCTCTACGAGTACTACGAGAAGAACGGGTCTCTGCCGAGCGGGGTCTATGTCGTTTACGTGAGCCCGCTAAGAGCCCTCAACAATGACATGAAGAGAAACCTCCACGAGCCCGTTTTGGGCATTGTCGAGACTGCCCGTAAAATGGGAGTGGAGCTCCCCGAGATAAGAATCGCTGTGAGAACGAGTGATACGAGTCCGTACGAGAAGCAGAAAATGGCGAGGAACCCGCCACACATACTAATTACTACGCCAGAAAGCCTCGCCCTCGCGCTCAACGCCCCCAGGTTCAGAGAGGCTCTCAGAAATGTACACGTAGTCGTGGTAGACGAAATCCACGAACTGGCTTCTAGTAAGCGCGGGAGTCACTTAGCTCTCAGTATTGAGAGACTTGAGCACCTCGCTCAGAGACCACTCCAGAGAATTGGGCTGAGCGCTACTATAGCGCCTCTCGAAGAAGTCGCGCTCTTCCTTGTGGGCTATAGAGACAGCGGAGAGCCAAGAGACTGCGTAATTGTCGACGCTAGATTTGACAAGAAAATAGATATTCGCGTTAAAGTGCCAATTGTAGACATTGTACACACCCCCGCTGACGTGATTAACGAGGCTATATACAGGAGCATTATTGACCTCGTAGAGAAGCACAGAACTACACTAATATTCACAAACACGAGGAGCGCTACGGAGAGAGTTGTTTTTAAACTGAGAAAAATCATGGAGAGGGAGAAGATACTGGACGCCGACGAGATCGAGGCTCACCACAGTAGTTTAAGCAGAGATCTCAGGCTGGAAATAGAGGAGAAGTTGAAGAGGGGTCAGCTCAGAGTCGTAGTGTGCTCTACTTCGCTAGAGCTGGGAATAGACATCGGCTACATAGATCTAGTTGTGCTACTGAGTAGCCCAAAGAGCGCTACCAGGCTACTTCAGAGAGTAGGCAGGTCTGGACACCACATTAGAGAAGTGAGTAAGGGCTACGTAATAGCTGTTGATAGAGACGACCTCGTCGAGTGCACTGTTCTCTGCAAACTGGCAATGGAGAAGAAAATAGATAAAATAAGAATACCCAAAAACCCCCTTGACGTGTTAGCACAACACCTCGTTGGACTAGCCCTCGAGGATAGGTGGCGAATTGAAGACGCGTACAGGCTAGTTAAGAGAACGTATAGTTTCCACACGCTGAGCTACGAAGACTTCTTAAACACGCTACGCTACCTAGCGGGTAAGCTCGGCGACTTCTACGAGCACCAGCGCGTGTACGCCAAGATCTGGCTCGACGAGGAGGAGGGGGTGTTCGGCAAGAAGAAGTCGACTAGAATGATCTACTACTTGAATAGCGGTGTCATACCAGACGAGAGCAAGGTAAAAGTGTTTACTGCTGATGGGAAGTACGTGGGGGATCTCGAAGAGGGGTTCGTGGAGTACCTGACGCCCGGAGACCTCTTCGTGCTTGGTGGTCGCGTATACGAGTTCCTGTACAGCAGGGGCTTTGTAGCTGTCGTGAGGAGAGCTGATGGGCAGAGACCCACTGTGCCCACGTGGTTTAGTGAAATGCTCCCACTCTCATACGACTCAGCTATTGAAGTTGGCAAGTTCCGGAGGCTAGTAGCCGAAATGCTGAGAGAGAGGGGATTTAGTGAGACTGTAGAGTACTTGATTAGAGAGTACAGGCTGGAGAGGCACGCTGCTGAAGCTATATGTGAGTACATACTGGAGCAGATGGAGTACACGGGTGGACTCGTCCCCTCAGACAAGCTCATTTTAATTGAAGTCTTCGACGAGGACACTAGGAGAAATGTAATTGTGCACTCGCTGTTCGGGAGGAAGGCCAACGAGGCCCTAGCCAGACTCTACGCCTACGTAGTCGGCTCTGAGCTGGGCGTTAACGTCAGGATTACTGTGACTGATAACGGCTTCATGTTAACTCTGCCTAGGAGAATCAACGCCGACTACTTGAAGTTATTCTACTCTATACCAGTTGACAACGCGTGGGATATACTAGTGAGAGTTGTCAGGAGAACTGACCTCATAAAGAGGAGGTTTAGACACGTAGCTGTGAGGAGTTTTATGCTGCTTAGACGCTACAGGGACGCTGAGAAATCTCTACACAAACTACAGGTAAACGCTGAAGAGCTCTTAAAGGCTGTTGAAGAGATCAAGGACTTCCCCGTGTTGAAGGAGACTTACAGGGAGATATTAATGGACTACATGCACATAGACGAGGCCGTGGAGGTTTTGAGGGCTGTTCAGAGAGGTGATATAGAGGTCAAGCTCATAGGGCCTCTCGACGTGCCCTCACCATTTGCACACCACATAGTCGTGCACGGCTACAGCGACGTCGTGTTAATGGAGGATATGAGGAGACTGCTCGCTAAACTACACGACATGGTTGTCGAGAGAATTAAGTCGAGGCTGTTACAGGTTTGGAGTGCTTTGTAAATAGCTGTAAATGTTTTTATAATGCTTCTCTAGCCCAGCAGAGCTTATAAGTCTCAGAGGTCTGTAGGTTTATTGGTGTCTCCGGGTTTCCGAGAGCCGCGGGGCTTTGAAGCCCCCGGCGACGGGGGCAGAGCTACTGCGGTGAGGGGGCCCGGGGGCAGCGTGATGAACCACCCGCCAAGCTACAGGTCTTGGCGGGTGGTGAACGCTCGCTACCGCCCCCCAGCTCGCTCAGAGCTAGACTCGCTGCTAGGCTTGCTCTTCTCGATGCTGAGGACGCTGTGCAGCCTCTTCTCACTTATATTGAAAACAGCTCTGGCTATTTCCCACACGTACTTGTCACTGGGTGTTGCCTTGGGGAATCCCAGTCTTATTGCCAGGGCCTTCTTGTAGGCTTCTTTGACCTCTCTGCTCCTCACTTCACCCCTGTATATAGCCTCTGCTAGTCTCAAGCCTATGTAGAACTTCACGTAGTTGACTACTGTTCTCTCCTCCTCCGGTATAGCCTTGAGAACTCTCTGCAGTACATCTCTGAATTCGTCTTCGCTAATAAAGCCTAGTACTAGTTTAGTTAGTGGTATTCGGAGAAGCCTCGCTACTGTATTACTGTCTACTACTCCTGTGGGAGATACTGAGCGCAACTTCTCTCTCGCCTCTTCATAGTTACCACTCATAATACTGCTCAGGGCGCTCTCGAGCGCCTCTTCTATGTAGAACACTTTTGAGTGTAGTTCGGGGTGTTCCTCGTCTAGCTTGAGCCCGTACTTGCTAATAACATACAGTGTAGTCATTTCCTTATCGAATATATCGGGAGGAGTGGCTCTGCCCCTTATTGGCTGAAGACCGTGCTCTATGTACACTTTTCTCAAAATCTCCACTGCCGCTGCCCTGTCTAACTCGTCTATTCGCCTCGTGAACTCGCTCAGTAGTTTAACTGCTACTTGAATTCTCTTCTTGTAAGGCGATTTCACGCTTCTCCGCCTCGAGTAGCCTCTTGATAATTCTCTTTAACCTCAAATCCAGACTAGTCCTCCCAGTGAACACAAAGAACTTACCACTCCTCCTGCTAAAAACCACCTTTATTGAGGGGATGTTGGCCACGTTCCTCTCAAGCCTCATAAAAACCTCGAACTCACCTCTCCGCGCTTTGATCTCGCAGTGGGCTACGTAAAAGCCCTCTCTCCTCAAGTACGCTACAACTCTCTCCACAATATACTTAACCGTCTCGGGCTTCAAGCGCTATCTCCAAGAAAACTTCACTCTAACATAACCCAGAGACTCGAGCATTTCGAGTATCCAGCCGGCTAGCTGCGTAATGAGTATTTTCTTCACGAGGTCGCAACTAGCCTCGTGACCGTGAATTTCACTGAAAACTCTCAGCGCCAAGTCGCAGTCTACTAGACTACCGTACCTCTCCTCCACTATACTAATAAAGTCTGAGAACCTCGACAGCGCACCCCTCTCTACTAGTTCTTTCACTTCTAGTAAGAAGTCTGAACTCGGAATTAGCTTACTGCAGTCTAAATCGCTCTCCCTACACTTCTTCATGTAGTCTACTAGTAGTCTGTAGTTCTCGACGAGCTTACCTGTGGATAAAAATGGCTTCTCACTACTAGCGCCCACGAGAGACCACTACTTTATGATCTCTGCTAGCTTAGACTTTATTTCTGCTCTGTACTTGTCCTCCACGTTCTCGTAGAGCGCCTTGACAGCTCCGAGGAGGTCACTTATTATTATAGACATCGCCTGGTCCTTCTCGTAGGGGGCCAGCGACTCGATCGCTTTTAACAAGACCTCGTCACTGGGGTGAGCGGACCTCTTAATGTACTTCCTGACCGCTGTGGGTGTCACTCCCAGTATTTTCGCTAGCTCCGTTAAACTCCTCGTACTGAGCATTAACTCTATTAACTTGTATCTAGCCTCTCTACTCACCCAGTGAACTGGAAACTTACTCGTGGACTGCCTAGTCGTGGACACTTCTATCACCGGGAGTTTATTCAAAAGCTACTTAACTAGCCGGGAGTTTATAAGATTGATGCAGAGAGGTGTTTTGTCAGAGTGTGGTAGCTAGTGAGGTGGAAATCTATTGTATACAGTGGTAGTGCAGTAGAGGTTGTCGAGTACCCTGCTGTAGTAATATCTGGAGATATTCTAGCTAAAACTCTCTACGTTTACCTAGGAGAGCTCGAAAAAGCTCTATACTCGGGATTAATTCCCCTGACCAGGCCAGTTGTGCTCGGGTCTACCGGCGTCGTCAGAGTAATTGAGGTCTTGAGCGACAGGACCGAGTACACAGGCAAGTACTACACTGTCGCGCCACTGGGTAAGCGGGGGGTACTAGGTGTTACTACTAACGGAATACTCTCAAACTACGCCTCTCTAGACGACTCCTACCTCGAGGAGGAGCTGACTTCACCGCAACCGCACGACGCTCTAAGACCGCTCTTAAACCACGTAGTGAGTCTGGCTTCCGAGTGCGAGGAGCCCGTTCTCGTTGAGGGCTGCGGCCTCGTGGGGGTCTCCCTGGGAGCCCTCCTGAGAGAGGCTAATTTAGAGGTACAATTATACTGTGAGACCGATAGGAGAAACGCGTACACACTAGGACTCGACCCTATATCTCACACAAGTAATTTGAGTAAGAAGTGGAGAACTGTAGTTGTAACTAGTCTGAACGCGGCCTCGAAGTACAGAGTTATGCGCGAACTAGAATACAGCAACTTAGTAATCTCGGCGCTCTCGCTAACCGAGTGGATTCCTGTGAGGAGAAACTACACCGCTAGAGTCAGCGTTGTGGGTGTTGAGGGGGGCGTTGAGGTAGAGGAGCTCGCCCGGAAAAGTAAAAAAGTGCTGTACAGGCTGAGTAGAGCTATTAAAGTCGTCAGAGCTGGCGACTTAGACTCCGTGAAGGGGCTCATACCACCACGTGGACTGGGAACTGTGGTTGCTCTCGACTAGCCACTTCTTATTAGCGCCGCGAGTCTCCTCACGCCTTCAACTATCTGCTCGTGTGTCGGGTAGCTGAAACTTATCCTCATACTATTAGCTCCTCGACCATCTACGTGAAAGCTACCCCCGGGCACGTAGGCAACTCCGTACTTCTCAATGGCTACTGGGAGTAGCTTGCCCGCGTCAAACCCCTCTTTATACACGTATGCAAACACGAAGAGACCCCCCACAGGCTTAGAATACCACGTGTACTCGGGGAACTCCTCGCTTATGACTTTGAGCATTAAGTCTCTCTTAGCCTTATAGTGTGGTATTGCGCGAGAGATAACTCTGTCTACAACCCCTCTCTTCATGGCCTCTGCTACAATGTACTGTGTTAGGGTCGGCGAGTGCAAGTCTACGTACTGTTTAACGAGCTCAATTCTCCTAATTAAGTCGCCGGGGCCTACTATCCAGCCTATTCTCAGCCCCGGCGCGAGTATTTTGCTAATAGTGCTCACGTATATTACTCTCTCCTCCTCGTCCATGGCCTTGAGAACGGTCTTGTCTACACTCTCGTCGAAGACGAGGTAGCTGTAGGGGTCGTCTTCTACTACTAGTATATCGTACTTCGAGGCTATTTCTAGTAGGTGTTTTTTGCGCTCTTTACTAAGCGTGACGCCGGAGGGGTTCTGGGCGATTGGCACCGTGTATATGAACTTTACTCTTCTCCGCTCTTCCTCGGGCATGGACTTCAACTTCTCTTCTAGTAGGTGAGTTTTCATGCCCGAGTCGTCTATGTCTACTCCCACTAGTCTCGCGCCGACATTCCTGAATACTCCTATAGCCGCCAAGTAAGAGGGGTTCTCAGTTATGACTATGTCTCCCGGGTCGAGCAGCGTCCTCGCTATGAGGTCTATAGCTGACTGACTACCAGTAGTTATAATAATGTTCTCGGGGCCGCACTTAACTCCCTTTCTGGCTGCCAAGTAGCTACATATAGTCTCTCTCGCCTCCTTAACACCCTTAGTCTCACTGTACTGTAGGGCGTCATCGCCGTAGACCTCAATAACCTCTCTCGCTATTTCAGCGAGTTCCGCTCTGGGGAAGAGAGCTGGGTCCGGTATGCCCCCCGCGAAGCTAATGACGTTTCTCCTCGCCTTGATAATGGCTAGGAGCTCTCTTATTTCCGAGGCCTTAATACTCCTCGCGAGATTACTATAGTACTTGGAGTAATTGAGCACGCTTACACCGAGTATACTTGATTGGTATATACAGTATATAAGCGTTTATACGAGTGCGGAGAGCTATGGAGATCAATGTAGTCAGGAAGAGAGTGTCCAGGGTCTTGTCGCGAGCGGCCTACATTTACCCCAGTACTTACAGCGCCATGCTCTCCGGACTAGCCCCCGACATCATTTACACGCTGGTGAATAAGTACGAGGAGGTCTACCTCGAGCGGTTTTGCTGCAAGAGCCTCTACGGACCGGAAGAGGAGCCCCGCAGCCTAGAGACCGGGAGCAGACTGAGAGACTTTCCACTAATACTTACATCTCTACACTACGAGCTCGACGCCGTCAACTTAGCTAGGCTCCTCCTAGCAGGTGGAGTAGAAGTGCTCTCTCGTGAGAGGAAGAGGCACGTGGTTGTAGCGGGGGGCCCAGTAGTAATGGAGAACCCGATTCCCTACAGTGATCTAGTAGACGCCTTCATTATCGGCGAGGCCGAGGCGACTCTTCCGAGAGTTGTCGAGTTGTGGCTTGAGTATGGAGACGACAAGAAGAGGTTTCTCGAAGCGCTCTCAGAACTCAGCTACGTCTACGTGCCCGGATTGACGAGTAATGCTGTTGTAAAGGAGTACGTGAGGGACTTGAACTCCGCGCCGTATCCAGTGAGGCAAGTCGAGAACACTGAAGTCGAGCCCGTTTACGGTAGGGGGTTTAAGCTGGAAGTCAATAGAGGCTGCCTTTTTCACTGTAGCTTCTGTATTGAGACGCGCGTTTTTCAGCCCTATCGTGAGCGCGACCTAGGCGCTCTCAAGGCTATAATTGAGGAGGGCTTGAAGTACACTATTAGCGGTAAGAGAGTTGTGCTCTACTCGCTCTCATACCCCGTGACCGGGGCGCACATTAAGCTCTTAGAGTACCTCGCGAGTGAGGGGTTCACCGCGTCGCTACCGTCTCTCAGGCTGAGTGCTAGGCTGGTAGAGTCGCTAGATCTCATTAAGCAGTTGGGGCAGAGAACACTAACAGTCGCCCCGGAGTCCTTTTCGAGGCTACTACACAGTGTTTTCTTCAAGTACACCGGGCTCGTAGACTACGTGCTGGAAGTCATTAAGAGCCTAGTAGACGCGGGCTTCGACTTGAAACTCTACTTGATATACGGGGTTAAGGGCGTCGAGGCCGAGGAGTTCTCCCGCGACGCGGAGACGCTTCGAGGAGTAGTGAAGTACGCAAAGAGTAGGGGTAGGAGGGTCTCAGTCGCACTCAACCCACTCGTCCCCAAGCCCCGTACAGTGTTTCAGTGGGTGGGTATGCCTAGTAGAGAGGTCTTGGAGTCGCAGTTGAGAGCGTATAGGAGTAGGCTACGCGGAGTCGTCGAGGCGAGACTCTACGACATAGACCTCGCTATTGTCCAGGCGCAGCTGGCACTCGCGGCGAGGCCTATGGGCAAGCTAATACTGCTGTGGGCCGCGCACGGAGGTGGGCTCTCAGGCTGGAGGAGGGCTATGAGAGAGCTAAGTGGCGAGTTTACAGTAGACTACGTCTTCACCGGCTACAGCTACGAAGAGGAGCTCCCGTGGAGTTTTATTAAACTCGACGACGTCTCCGAGAGAGTTACTCGCAGCCAGTACGAGGCCTTCAAGAGGTTAGTGGGGACCGGAGGGACCCGGAGGGCCTAAAAACACCTACTCGCGAGGTCTCGGCGACTCGCTGGAGAGCACTGGTCTAAATGCTATTCCGTAGTAGACTAGACCCGTTTCACCCTCTTCACGTATTCTCCTGATAACGGGCTCCATTAGCATTCCAGGTTTCAGCTCGCTGGGCAACACGTCTGTTAGTGGGGCTAGTATCCTGGCTCTGTTCTCTACAGTCTCGAGTATGCCTATAACTAGTGGTCTGCGGCCCTCAAACCCCTCCATGACGCTGTATATTACTGTCCAGGTTAGTAGGCGCGCCTTCTCGTTTATCAGCTCTACTTGCTCTACTTCTCTAGACCCGCAGTGCCTACATATACTAGCTGGTGGGTAGAGTGTCACGCCGCACTTCTTGCACTTAGTCGCTACTAGCCTGTATCTGTGAATTCTCGCTCTCCAGAAGGGTGGTATACTGATTCTCACAGCCCGCCACCCGCTACTCGATCCTGTGTACTAGTCCGCGGTATTTAGCATACAGGCTGTAGTTAATTAAGTGTCTCCTCTTCAAGTAGTCCTCTACTGTGGGGGCTCTGTACTTCTTCTCCTCCACTCTCTCTGTCACTACTATACTAAACGCGTCTGAGCCCGCGCCACTGCCGAAGGGAGCTAGTAGTATTCTCTGCCCGGGCTTAGCTAGTTCTAGAACGCGGGCTAGTCCTATTAGCGCTGAGGAGTTGTAGCTGTTGCCTATATACGGCGTTACGAGCCCCGGTAGCACCTTCTCCTTGGGGAAGCCGAGCATGCGCGCAACTCTCAGCGGGAAAGTCCCGTTCGGTTGGTGGAAGACGGCGTAGTCGAAGTCCTCTGGTCTGAGCCCGGTCTTCTCGAAGAGCGCTTTGACCGCCCCGACTATGTGTTTAAAGTAAGCCGGCTCCCCCGTGAAGGCCTCGCCGTGGAGCGGGTACTTGGAGTGGTCTCTACGCCAGAAGTCTGGCGTGTCTGTGATGTACGTGGCGCTGGCCTCGAAGTACGCCGCGGACTCCTCTCTGCTACCTATAACTAGAGCCGTGGCCGCCGAGGACGCTGTGAACTCCAAGACGTCTCCGGGATTAGCCTGAGCAGTGTCGCTACCCACTACTAGAGTGTACTTGACGAGCCCCGAGGCGACTACACCTATACTAGCTCTTATGGCCTCACTAGCCGCTCTGCACGCGAACTCCCAGTCAGTGGCCATTGCGTGTGGCGTAGCTCCTATGGCCTCTGCCACAATAGTGGCAGACGGCTTGACGGCGTAGGGCTTACTCTCTGTCCCAAACCACACAGCCCCGATCTCCTTCGGGTTTACACCAGCTCTCAGAAGCGCGTTTCTCGCGGCTTCAATACCCATAGTCACAGCGTCTTCATCCACGCCCGCCACGCTCTTCTCGCTCACACCAAGCTCCTCGGGCTGCTCGGGATTAAACCCCCACACTTCAACTATTTCTTTTAAACTCAGCCTCCACCTGGGTATGTAAACGCCCCAGCCAACTATGCCGACTCTCTCCTCTGGGAGCAAGTGGGGCACCTCGAGAGAGTATAAGAGCTCGCACTTAGTTAATAAGACTTTACGGAGGCCTCGCCGAGAGCGGGTGTAATGGAATTAAGTGTAGTTGGGAGGTTCAGGGACGGCAGGCTAGTTTACAGAGCCCCTTCACAACTACCCGCGTTTGGCTACATAGCTCTTGGTGTAATTGACAGGGGCACTAATGTCCTCCAGGTGAGGCCTACAACTCTGTGCCCGCAGAACTGCGTGTTCTGTAGCGTAGACGCCGGCCCCTACTCTAGGAGTAGGTGGGCTGAATTTCTAGTCGACCCCGAGCTGATTGTGCGGGGAGTTGAGGAGGCCGTTGCCGTTAAGGGTTGCTGCGTAGAGGCTCTAATAGACACTGTGGGAGACCCGCTAACATACCCCCACCTCGTTGAGCTTGTTCGGGCGCTGAAGAGTACTAGTGGTGTGAGGAGTGTTGCTCTCGAGACGCACGGCATGCTCCTCTCTAAGAGGCTCGTTGACAGGCTACACGAGGCTGGTCTCGACAGGGTCAATTTGAGCATAGAGACTTTAAACCAGGAGAAGGCTGTGTACCTCTACGGCACGCGGGCCTACAGCGTTGAGAGAGTAGTAGAGGTCGCCGAGTACCTGGTCAGAGAGACTAGTATAGACTTGCACGTAACGCCACTGTGGCTTCCGGGTGTTAACGACGAGGACGTAGAGCGAGTACTAGAGTGGGCTTTGAGAATTGGCGCTGGGAAGAAGTGGCCTCCCGTAACGGTACAGAAGTTTATTAGACACAAGTACGGAAGGGGGCGTGGCCTAAGAGAAGTTTCTTGGAGTGAGTTCTGGCGATTTGTAGAAAGCCTAGAGAAGAGGCTCGGTGTGAAGTTGAGGTGGAGTATGGAGGAGTGGGGTATGCACTACGCTCCACGAGTGAAGCCTCCTGTGTCTAGGGGGGATCTCGTGGAGGTGACCGTGGTCTCGCGGGGGTGGCTCAGGGGGGAGTATCTCGGAGTCTACAATAGAGAGTACTTAGTGGGTGTTTTTGCGAGTAGACAGCACTCTAAGTTACTAGTCGGTAGGAGGTGTATTGTCAGAGTAGTGGGAGATAAAGACGGACTAGTACTAGGAGTAGTTGAAAAAGTCATTTAGAACAGGGCTATTTCTTAGCGTAGAGCCAGCACGCGACGTATCTCCCTGGAGAGACCTCTACGAGTGGAGGCTCTTTACTCGTGCAGAGACTTCTCAGAGCTGGTTGCTGGTCTAGAACTACACAGCGCGGGTGGAATCTGCAGCCCGGTGGGACGTTAATTGGTGAGGGGACCTCGCCTTTAATGGGTAGTTCCTTAATTACGTGTCTCCTCTCAGGCTCGGGTTCTGGTATTGCCTCGACTAGCGCCCTAGCGTAGGGGTGGTGGGGGTCTTCAACTACTTTTCTAGCATCTCCTATTTCAACTATCTTGCCCAGGTACATTATTGCGAGTCTATTGGAAATGTACCTCGCGAGCGCCAGGTCGTGTGTTATGAAAATGTATGTCAGTCCATACGCTTTCTTCAAGTCCATCATTAACTGGAGTAGCTCTGCTCTCAGAGACACGTCTATCATAGACACCGGCTCGTCTGCTACGACTAGTGAGGGTTTAGTTATTAGAGCTCTCGCTATGACAACTCTCTGCCTCTGACCGCCAGACAGCATGTGTGGATATCTCCACATAAACTCCTCGGGGGGTGTTAATTTAACGTCTTCTAGTATTTTAGCTACTATTTCTATTCTCTCGTCTCTACTAAGTGCTAGTTTGTGTATGTCTAGAGGCTCTTCTAGAATCTCGAATATTGTCCTGCGCGGGTTTAGACTTCCATACGGGTCCTGCCAGATCATTTGAATGTCCTGTCTCAGTGGCTTGTAGTACTTCTCTGGTATAGAGAGTATGTTCACGTGGCCGTACTCGGATACTTTCTTGTACCCGGGTACAGTAGATATTACTTTACTTATTCTCTCTGACGGCTTGTATATTATTGACCCGCTTGTTATGTCTACTAGTCTCAGTATAGCCTTACCAGTAGTAGTCTTGCCGCACCCCGACTCCCCTGCGAGCGCGAAGACCTCCCCCTCCTTCACGTCAAACGAGACTCCATCAACAGCTCTCACGTGTAGTCGAGGCCCAATTAGAAATAGCCTTCTCAGCGGGAAGTAGACTTTGAGCCCGCTTACAACTAGCTTTGTCTCCTTGTCTATTCTAGGCGTGTAAACGTTGGGAGCAGCCGCCACGAACACCACCTCTAAGCGTAGAGCCAGCAGGCTACGTAGTGCCCCTTCTCTACTTCTATAACTGGGGGCTCCTCCTTTTTACACTTCTCCATAGCGTACTTGCACCTGGGGTGGAATCTGCAGCCTGGTGGTGGGTATCTGAGGTCTGGTGGAACGCCTGGTATCCACGTCAAGTCTCTTATCTCGCCTCTGAGTCTCGGAATGCTGCCGAGTAGTCCCTGCGTGTAGGGGTGTTTCGGAGTCTTGTACACGTAGTCGCTTAATCCCTGCTCGACAATTTTACCAGCATACATTACTGCCACTTTATCAGCCAGCTCTGCTATTAAACTGAGGTCGTGTGAAATCAAGATAATTGAGGTCTTAAGCTCTCTCTTCAGCTTCTTGAGCAGGTTCATTATTTGAGCCTGTACTACTACGTCTAGTGCCGTTGTCGGCTCATCTGCTATTACTAGTGGCGGGTTTAGCGCCAGCGCCATTGCTATTACTACTCTCTGCTTCATGCCACCACTCAACTCGAAGGGGTAGCTCTTGAGCCTCCTCGGCTCTATTCCAACCATTTGTAGTAGCTTCGCTGCTTCTGCCAGCGCCTCTTTCTTAGTGTAGTTTTTATGTAGCATTAGTACTTCTGCTAAGTGATCGCCTACCGTTATGACGGGGTTTAAGACGTTCATTGCGCCCTGGAAGATCATTGAAATGCCTTTCCACCTAATTTTCTGCCTGAACTCCTCTTCACTCATTTTAGTTATATCTACGCCCTGAAACACTATACTGCCACCAACCATTCTCCCGGGCGGTGGTATTAGCCTTATAATAGTAAATGCCAGTGTGCTCTTACCGCAACCAGACTCTCCAGCTATACCCAGGCTCTCCCCTCTACTCAGCTCCAAGTTCACGTCGTCAACAGCTCTCACTACACCGCGCAGTGTGTAAAAGTACGTCTTCACGTTTCTTACTTCGAGTAGAGTCTCGCTCACTAGTTAACACCTACCTGGACTACGTATTACACTGCGAAAAATATTAAGTTAAATACAAAATTATTAAGTTAAATATATCTCTACGTGCAAGAGAGCGGGCAGCTATAATGTTCTCAGCCTCGGCTCCACAATCCTCTCTATTGCTAAGCCTAGTAGTATAAATGTCAGCGATGTCAGCGATATCATTATTCCCGGTGGGAATATCCACCACCACACGTCGTACCTGTACTCTGCTCTAGCGTCAGCTAGGAGTGAACCCCACGTTGGCCACCCGTGTCGAAGCCCTAGTACGCTTAGACCAGCCTCTGTTAAGATCGCGTCTGGCACGCGGAATACCAGCACAGCTGTAGCGTACATTAGTACTTGTGGGAATATGTGTTTGAATATTATTCTAGTGTTTGAGGCTCCGAGCGCTCTCGCCGCCTCGATATAGGGCTCTTCTTTTATGCTGAGAGTCATTGCGCGCACTGTTATTGCTAAGCCTCCCCACCCAAAGATAATTAGTATAATCATGTACGTTAGTATTATGTACAGTGATCTAAGGGGCCCTGTGTACATGCCCTGAACCATTGAGCCAATTATAATTAGAATTGGGAGGAACGGTATGTTGCCCAGGACGTCGACTGTTCTCTGTATGAACTCGTCGACGAATCCACCGTAGTACCCACTCACAATGCCCGCAATTACTCCTATAAACACCGAGACTACTGCCGTTATAAAGCCTATTGCGAGTGCTATTGGCGTTCCGTATAGTAGTACTTTAAACACGTCTATACCCTTGTGCGCTGTTCCAAGCAGCCCGTAACAACCGCCTTTAACTATTATTCCCACTTCTGCCTTTATCGTCTCGGGCGGCGTTTTCATTAAGTATACTAGTGAGACGTTAATTCTATAAACTCCCTGTAAAGCCTTGAAGTTCACAGCTGGACTTAACACCTCTGTAGTCATCGTGGCTGAGTCTATGAATTTACTCAAACTCGTGACGAGATCGCCTATTTGATTTCTAATATCTACTGGTATTCCAGCTCTCAGTGCTAGACGCTGCACAGCTTGCAACTCCCCCCTAGCATTATATAGTGTATTTAAGTAGTCAGTGTAAGTTGCTGTGTTAATATTCTCAATTAACCAGGTTATGTTACTGTACGCTAAATTGAGACTGCTGATTATTCTGTTCTTGTAGTCCTGTCTTATATTTAGTGCACTTATACTCTCATTTAGGCCTTTAATATCGCTTCTAAATCTCTCTAGTCTACTCGTATCTCTGTTTAGTTCTACTGTAATGCTATCTGGGTACACGAATATTGTTAGTACAGTCATGTATCTGCCTTCGAGCTCTCTCCTCATAACTGTTCTCAAAATGGCGTTAGCATATAACTGGTACGTCTTGTTCTCGCCGACCACCTCTACTGGTACTGTGACGTTGTACTTATCCTGTAGAAGCGTTACTGCTGTGGCTATATCAAAAGTCTCTTTTGTAGTCTTTTCTTCAGATAGTAATCCACCACACTCTAATGTCTGGTTGGGTTGTAGTCTTAGTGGTAATCTCCACGGAGTTAATACTATTCCGTCAGGTCTCTCAACTGCGACGACCATTATCGGTAATTTAAATGTAGTGTTTCCATCTGGTGTACTCTCGCAGAGTATTGGTGCTTGAACTTTAATGTATATGTCTTTTGGTGGAGTGTCTACGTCGAGTGTGTAGTTGTACGAGAACGTGTACGCGACTTCGCCTCTAGCAGGATTTGTACTAGTGTATAGCGGCTCTTGTAGGTATACTTGTGCTGTCTGAGGTGTTCTAAATCCGAGTTTATTAATCCAGCAGGGCGGTACAACTACTGGGTTGTCTTCCCAGTAAGTAACTGACTCCCATTCTAAGAGGAAATCTGGCGTTATTGACGTAGCTGCTATAGTGGCTAGGGCGAGCAGGAATATTAGTAGTACTAGTGCTACTTTACCAGGTGTTTCTCTCCATATTTCACTTAGAGCTGTCTTAAAGCCCCTGAGGAACTTCACAACTCTACTCTCAGGGCCTCTCCTACTAGATTTAGGCATTTTCCTCTACCTCACTCTCACTCTGGGGTCTACAATTATATACAGTATTTCTAATGTAAACCTCGCCGCTAAGTAGACTAGGACGTAGACTATGAATAGCGCCATTATCATTACCGAGTCTCCCGATTCTATAGCACTGTAGTAGAGTGTGCCCATTCCCGGCCAGTCGAAGACCGACTCTGTTATTATGAATCCGCCCAGTGAGCCTGCTAGTGCTAGAATTATAGTTGTCAAAACGGGGGGTAGTGAGGGCTTTAAAATGTACTTTTTAGTGATTAGTGCTTCAGGCAGGCCTCTCGCCTTTGCCGCCATAACGAAGTCTTCTCTAACTATACGGAGTAGCATAGCTCTAAAACTGTAGAGCCACCCTCCCAGAATAGCTATTAGGAACACTATTAGTGGTAGTGTTATGTGGTATAGTATTGAGATGAAATTGCCTAGTGGATCTCTCCAGAAGTAGTAGAACGCGACAGCTACTCCTCTCATGCTCCTCGGGAAGAGTTTTAACTGGTAAGCAAAGACGTAGAGGAATATCATTGCGAGCCACCAGAGTGGTACTGCGTTCATTATTGCCGCGTAGGTTACTATGAGCTTGTCTGTGAATGAGCCGTGTTTATACGCTATTCGAGGTCCAAATTTAACTGCTATTAGCGCTGCTATTATCTCACCTACTGTTACTACAATTATTGTTCTAGGTAGTATTGTGGCTATAACGTGAAATACATCTACAGGTGGCACAGTTGGCACTAGTTCTGCAACACTGTAACTAGTAGTCTTGCCCAGGTCTAGTCTGAGTGCTCTCCAGACTAGCGTCCACATTCGCACATATGGCGGTATAATGTTCCCTTTATCGTCTACGAGTCCATATACTCTCATGTAGTAGATTGTCATGTTCTTTTTGTACTCTTCTATAAATGTTGGACTCACATTGCCACCTCTCCTTAAAGCCATGATTTCAGCATTAACAGCCTCTCTCACCATTGCCTCGTATATTCTCATTGAATAGCCGCTACCCTCTAGTATAGCTGCAATTAGAATCACAATTATAATGTAAGATATTGCTAGAATTACACCTCTTCTCAAGATGACTACTTCTGGTCTCGCCACAGAACCCACCCCTAAACGGCTTTCTAGTAATTTTACTCTACACTACATTTTAAAAATCTTATTTCAGAAAATAATTGCAAGCTACTACAGGCACGCCACGCAGAGAGTCGTGAACGCACTATAGGATTTGGCCAGGGTTCCTACTAGGTCGCAAGCGCATAGAATGCTTTACTAGATCCTCGGAAGCGGGAGGTCATAACACTCAATGATCTCGAAGGCTCTCGAGTATGGAGTGCTCATAATTATTGTAGACCTCAGAAATACTTCAAGCACGTGCCCAAGGCGTGGCAAGAGACTCGTCTACACCTGCAGGCTAGCCATGTGCGGGAGATGTGGATTTAAGGCCGACAGAGACTCCGTGGGAGTCGTGAACATTTGGTTTAGGGCTTTGCAGGCGGAAGCCAGATGGAGCGGGGAAGCAATAGATAAGGGGATGAAGGAAATG
>JAJHQY010000025.1 GCA_020833085.1 Desulfurococcaceae archaeon | reverse complement strand
GTTTGGAGTTTAAACACGTAGAGGACATTATGAAGCCCGAGTACACTGGGAAGCGTGTGTGTATTCGCGGCTGGATTTATAGGCGTAGCGTTGTGGGGAAGAAAGCGTTTGTCCGCGTTCGCGACTCTACAGGCGTTATTCAAGTTGTAGTAGATGCTGGTAAACTAGGCGAGAAAATAGTTGACGAGCTTAAAGACATAGGACTAGAAGCCAGTGTAGTGGCCTGCGGAGTTGTAAGAGAGTCTGAGAGGGCTCCTGGAGGGTACGAGCTGGAAGCAGACTACTTCGCCATTACTGGCTACAGCAGGGACTTTCCAATTAAGGGTGGTGAGGGCGTAGACTACTTAATGGATAACAGGCACTTGTGGATTAGAAGTCCGCGCTACGCGAAGATATTTAAAATTAAGCACACTGTTCTCTCAGCCGGCCGCGAGTACCTCATTAGGAACGGCTACTGGGAGGTAACGCCACCAATACTCACGGCCTCTGCCTGTGAGGGGGGTGCTACGCTGTTTCCCGTAGACTACTTCGGGTCTAGAGCCTACTTGAGTCAGAGCGCGCAGTTGTACCTCGAGGCCCTTGTTTACGTTCTCGAGAAGGTGTTTAGTCTAACTCCTAGTTTCAGGGCTGAGAAGTCGAGAACGCGTAGACACTTAGCCGAGTACTGGCACCTCGAGCCTGAAGCCGCGTGGCACAGTATGGAGGACATGATGAAAGTGGCCGAGGGCCTAGTAGCCTATATCGTAGAGAGAGTCCTAGGGGAGAGGAGAAGAGAGCTAGAAGACCTAGGCAGAGACATTAGCGCCCTCAAGAAGGCCTTAAACACACCCTACCCTAGAGTTAAATACGACGAGGCCATTGAAATCCTCCAGAAGAAGGGCGTTAACATTAAGTGGGGTGACGACTTGGGGGCGGATGAGGAGAGGGTACTGACAATGGAGTTTGAAACCCCCTTCTTCCTCACTCACTTCCCGAGGCAGATTAAGAGCTTCTACATGAAGGTAGAAAGGTCTCGCCCCGAAGTAGTACTGGGCTTCGACCTCCTAGCCCCCGAGGGCTACGGCGAGATTATTGGTGGTGGAGAGCGCGAAGACGACTACGAGACGCTCTACCAGAGAATAGTAGAGCAGGGCCTAAACCCCGAGGACTACAAGTGGTATTTAGACCTTAGAAAGTACGGTAGTGTGCCTCACAGCGGCTTCGGGCTCGGCATTGAGAGAGCTGTTATGTGGATTGCGGGGTTAGACCACATTAGAGAGGCCACGCCGTTCCCGAGGTACAGGGAGAGAATATACCCGTAGGTCTAAGGCCTTGCTCCTCGGAGACGTGATCTGTGAGAGGCTGAGAGGCGAGTACACTCTCAGCGAGGAGGACTTCGTAGCTCCTAGACTCAGAAGAGTCCCTCTCTTCGAGTTCATAGTCGCGACTATGCTGAGTCAAAATACTAGTGATAAAAACGCGTGGAGAGCCTACTCTAATCTCAAAGCGAGGCTAGGCGAGATTAAACCCGAGCGAGTACTCAGACTGAGCACAGAGGAGCTAGCTGAGCTTATAAGACCCGCTGGAATGCACTACGCTAGGTCTAAGAGAATAGTAGAGCTGGCTAGAGTGTTCTTAGAGAAGAGCGTTGAAAAGACTCTCGAAGAGGCTATTCTGAGCGGTGGTGTCGAAGAGGCTCGGAGAATACTACTCGAACTGCCGGGAGTGGGCTTTAAGACGGCTGACGTCGTGTTGTTAATGTACTTTAACAAGCCCACTTTTCCCGTAGATACTCACATTACTCGAATCACTCTCAGACTAGGCTTTGTTAAGAAGAGAGACTACGAGGAGATGAGACTATTCTGGATGCGCAACACGAGCCCAGACAAGTACCTAGAGCTCCACTTGCTACTTATTGAGCACGGTCGCGAGACCTGTAGAGCGAGAAAGCCGTCCTGCGAGGCGTGCGTCTTACTAGACATGTGCGAGTACGCTAGGAGTAGGCAATGACTCGAGGAGATCTGTTAAAGAAAGTAGCGAGAGAAGTTCTCGGAGAGGACTTCGCTAAGAGAATTTGGAGGAGAATTGAGTTTATTGGTGACATAGCACTAATCAGGACACCACTAGGAATGAACCCCGAGGAGCTGAGGCCGCTCGCAGAGGAGATCCTCCGGAGACTGCCATACGTGAAGTCTGTGTGGGCGTCTCTACCAGGCATTGAGGGCCCTTATAGGCTCAGGAGACACGTGTGGCTTGCTGGCGAGCAGAGAAGTGAGACGCTCTACAGAGAGCACGGTTGTGTATTCAAAGTGGATATTAATAGAGTGTACATCTCTCCGAGTCTCAACTACGAGCACATAAGAGTAGCTAGGCTCGTCGAGCCCGGTGAAGTGGTCTTTAACATGTTCGCGGGAGCCGGCTTGTTCAGTATAATTATAGCTAAACACGCCGAGCCCAGTAGAGTCTACAGTGTTGACATTAACCCCGACGCCTACTACTACATGGCTGAGAACATTAGGCTGAACCGCGTGGAAGACAGAGTAGTCCCCATACTGGGAGACGCTAAAGAAGTAGCCGAGTCCAGGCTCGCTAGGAGCGCTGACAGAGTGTTAATGCCCTACCCCGAGCTAGCCTTAGAGTACTTACCCTACGCTATTAGCTCTCTTAGAGGTAGCGGCTGGATCCACGTATACCTCCACGTGAGAACAAATCGCGGAGAGCACTGGAGGAGTAAAGCGCGAGATCTAGTCGAGAAGAGACTGCGCGAGATCTCAGTGCAGAGCTACACTATTAACTTCGTGAGGAAAATTAGAAATGTGGGTCCTAGACTACACCAGGTAGTAGTAGATGTGTGTATCGAGCACGTATAATAGTCACTAATACATAGGCACTGGGTAGTAGCGGTGTGAGAGTTGTGAGGAAGGCGCTAGTAGTGCTCACCACTATTCTCCTACTCTCAGCTCTACTAGGTCAAGTAGAGAGTAGTAAAACGTGGAGTAGCGACTCGGAATTAGAGTGCCACGTACTCTACTTCTTTAATGGCATAGTAGTCTACAACTCTACAATTACGGAAACACTCATACTAGAGACACCGCGCAATACGACTCTACCAGGCGGCTTCACGCAAAGCGTAGAGCACTTAGTACACTACAACTTACTCTACAACGAGACTACTGGACTCTACGAGTTTAACGTAGAAGTAGGTAGGAACTTTACAGGTTTTTTTGTGAGTAGAGTTGAGCTCTGCGCGAGACCTATGAGCGCGATTAGAGAGTACTTGTCGAGGGCTCTTCAAGACCCCCGCTTTACTACTAGTAGCGAGACGAGTACTCCAAGTGATGTGAGAGAAGCGTATGTAAAAACCCCTAGCAAAGTAGTTGTCGAGCGCGTTGTCCCCGCGTACGAGTCGTGGTTTAAGTCGCGGTACGGCATAAGCACTAGTAGTGCTAGTAGTCTCGGCTTAGCTGTAACTGCCGCTTACTTCATCTACTTAGAGTTCATAGAGTACGAGGCCGGAACTACTCCGAGGTCTATTGAGGAGGTTGTTGAGACTAGGAGAGGCGACTGCGATGACATGTCTAGAGTTCTAGTCGAGCTACTAAACTACTACGAAATTCCAGCCCTCATGGTCTACGGGTACCCACTTGTAGAGAACTTCAGTATGACTATACCAGTTGAAAACGTGACGTATAAGTTCATTAACAATGGCCCCCACGCCTTCACACTAGCCTACATAGCTGGACTAGGCTGGATCTCACTCGACTTTCTCGCCGGCTCGCTAATACTGCGCCCAGCCGTAGTAGAGAGCTATGCGCGAGAAACAGCTACGCCTCGCGAGCAGGTAGAGAGCTTTTTAGAGCTGCACAGAGCTCTCAGCGCTGTGCAGGTAATAGCTATCTTCACGGAGGAGAGTATTAAGAGTACTATTAGAGGAGAATTAACGCTCGAGAATCTCTACGACTACTTCACGAGAGTAGTTGAGAGTGTGGAGGGAGAAAGAGGTGGGAGAGGAGACTTAGAAAGAGAAGTAGAGACCACTTCCACTACAGCCCCCCTAACTACTCCACTCACTACTAGCCCCCCAACCTCGCTCAGAGACGCGGAGGCGCTAGTAAGAGATATATACCCACTACTAATAGCAGTAGTAGTTCTACTAGGCATTGTAAGCATACTCTCGAGAAGAAGGAGTCAAGGTGAAATTACTTCTTAGACTTCTCTCTCTTCCTAGACTCCCTCTCTTCTACTTCTACTTCGTAGCACCTAACGCCAGTATCGAGTATTTTCCTGAAGAAGTGGTCTAGGAATCTCACGTGAGCCCCTCTCTGCCCCACGAAAGCCCCGTAAGCACTGCTCTCTACCTTAACGGCGATATTGGGGCCCGCGAAGTCTACGTCTACTACGTGTTTGTAAATCCAGCTGACTGGGTGTACAGCTCTAATAAACGGCTTGAAGTCCAGTGTCAACTCCACGGCTCTGATTCGCATTTCAGTGTCCTTCTCAATAGCCTGTATTCTCTCGCCGCCTTTACCAATAACTCTGCCCTGATAGCCCTCTTTAGATATTATTAGCGCGTCTGGCGTGTGCTCACTAGTAATACCGTAGATCTTCTTCAAGTCAATCAGGTTCACCACTGTAACTATGTCCGCATCCGGCGCGTGTACACGCGCAGAGCTGAGAACGAGTTTCTCTGTCTCGTCTAGTTGCCTACTCCGCATTTTAGACTCTAATAGTAGTTTAATACCCCTCCTCGCGCCCGGCCTCACAATGTCTTTTAACCCGAGGTCCACTATTCTCGCGTTCTCCTCTCCCAGTAGTAGCTCTCTCAGCATTGACGCCGAGTCGCGGCTACCAATACTCCTCTGAAACACTGGGTCTCCAGCTATTATTAGCCTACTGTTCTTACCAAGCCTCGTAATGACTTCTATTGCGCTCTCAACTGGAAGGCTCTGAGCGTCGTCGAGGAGTATTACTGAGTCGTCGAAAGTCCTGCCCTTTAAGTAGTGGCTATCAGCTATTACTACTTGACCCCTATTAATCAGCTCTTGAACTTTACTCCACTCCACGAAGCCCGACACTAAGTCCTCAATGTACGACTGGACTATTTTGTAGTAGAGCTCGCCGAGATCAGCCGCTGTGAGTTCCTTACCGCTCACTACGTCGATTATAGGCCTCGTAATTACGAATCTCCTGTACCTACCTGTAATTACACTGTCCAGTCCGTACATTACACTAAATAGACTCTTACCGCTACCAGTAGGCCCGAAGAGCCCTACAATCTCGTACTTCTTATCAGCCAGTACTTTCACGATCTCCTCTTGACCGGGAGACTGAGGCTGTAGCTTTCCAAACACGCTCTCAGCGGACAACTAGATCACCCTCGCCGAGCACTCGCTCATACGCCCTCTACTTAACACTAGAAATAAGGCTTTTAAAGTACTCAAGTAGACTCTCATCTAGCTCGTGTGGTCTAAATAACTGTAAGTGCTTAAACACCTCCTCGACTTCTCTAATAAACTCCTCGACGCTAATACCACTAGTTCTCAGTAGCTTGCCGAGAAGCTCAACATCGAGTCTTCTACTAGATAGCCACGTGAAGAAGAGCGTGTAGCCGTATAGCGTGTAGGGATAGAGGCGCGTCGAGATGAGTTTTACTATTAAGTGCTCTAGTCTGGGTATGCAGAGCGTGTACTCTTCGAGTCTCACTAGCCTCGAGTTAGAGAGTAGTTCTCTCTCGAGAGGCTTAGAGGCTACTTCTATGACTAGAAGCGGGTAGAAAATCGTGGAGACGGCTACTAATCCCTGTTCTCTAATTCTCTCCAACACCTCAGCGTAGTGCCTACCGACGCCGTGAGCCTCGAGTATAGTGTAAATAGTGCTCTCAGCGCTCTCTGGGCTAACTAGATATCTCAGCTCTTCAAGCGGCTTAACTAGCCCGTAGAGGACTGTCGCGACGTCGTTCAGTACTGTGAACTCCCCGCACTTATGCCTCTGAGTGATTGCTGTCAGCGCCGAGAACGCGAAGTGCACTGGCGAGCCTACTGCACTCAAAAAACACACCGGACTAGGACTAGGCTGTCTCGAAAGGCGCTAGTAAATACACTACTTTGCCAGGCCCCACAACGAACTCTGCTCTCAGAGGCATTTTACTAGCAAACTCTACTTTAACAATATCGGAGACCTTAGCTACTGAGAGCACGTTCGTGAGCTTAGCGGCGTCGTAGACAGCGCTAGCAGGCTCTCTCACTTCGAGTGAAATAGTGGCGAGTGAGCCTCTAGCAAATCTCGCCTCAACTCTCCCCACGCCTTGAGCTCTAATTACCAGCGCGTCCTCCTTAGCGTTAAACTCCGCGTTACCACCCACTTCCTCTATGTCTTCAAGTACTTTCTTGAGGGCTTGAGCCATTATTTGAGCTGTGACCGTGAACTGTAGTTCTAGTTCTGGTATTTGAGGAGCTGTGACCTCGAGATTGCGAAATCTAAACCTCCTAGCCGAGACGCCGCCCTCACCAATAGCGAGCTTGACGAAGTCTTCTTCACTCGCAATTACGAGGTTTTCACCCTTCTTTAAGTGTTTAAGTACTTTTTTTAGATTACTAACTGAGACGCCCAGTACTTGAGGCTCTTCGACTTCGTACTCTAGAAACATGTCTCTCGGAAAGCTCGCTTCGAGCAGAGAAGACTGATCAATATCCATAGCCCTCATTACTAGGCCGTCTGGATTAAGAGTGAGTGAGACCTCGTCAGCTAGGTTACTAATAGCCTCAACTATCTCTTTGAACACTTTAGCCTCGGGTAGTACAACGCGCGCCAAGTGTATCACCCACCACACTAATACTACTCCGAGAGCAGTATTTATTCTAGAGCTCTAGTAGCGTGGAAGCAGTCGCGGCTTAACCTCGTACTGGTCTAGTACTAGGTGAATATCTCTCAGCAGTACTGGGAGCTCTCTAATAGAGACAAAGAGCACGTTTTCGTGTACTCTAATACGCGGAGTCAGTAGCGTGACTATGAGTGGTAGTAACTTTGACGCCTTCTCTAGCACTCTGTACTTCTGCTTAGCGCGAGAGTAGTATTTTACTAGCTTATCTACTCTCTCGGCGTGTCTCGCCGCCGCCTCTACTAGTCTACTCCTAGTTGCGAGAGACCAGTGTTTACAGTCAATTACCAGCCCCAAGCCACTAGTAGGGTCCACTCCGAGAACGTCTATCTCGAATCTCACAGGAGAAGTCAGTGTAACTCCGCGCTCAACAATATAGCCGAACTCCTCGAGAATTTTAGAAGAGAAGACTTCAAAGTCACGCCAGTCAAGATACTCGCTAATACGCTTTAACTCGACACCCCTCTCACTCAGTAGGAGAGCTAGTTCAAGTCGATTTGTCACTACAAGCTCCTCGCCAGACACGCTGACTATATCACTATACTTCTTCGCAATTTCAACTACAAGCTCCTCACTACAGCCGAGAAGACTAGCCAGCTCACCAACTAAAGCTCTCTTTCTAGCTAGTAGAAACTCCAGTAATCTCAACTCCGTGAGCACAGAAACCTCCACCTGGAGTAGGAGAGGGGGGAGTCCCAATTATTACAACATGCAATTCTCTAATTCATTGAGGAAGGAGAGTTAAAAACACCTCAAGGATCTACCTAACTACCTCCTCTACTTCTCTATACCAGGGTTTTGAAGTCCCTATTTTAGCTCTCTTAATCCACTTATCGGTTTTAGGCTCCTCGTTGATTATTTTGAGTAGCTTATTCACTCTCTCTTCTACAGTGCTCTTAACACTAATATCTAGCTTGCCCTCACTCGTCGAGGTCTCTAAGAACTTCTTGAGTTTTTCGAGATTCTGCGTAGCGTCGTACCAGAAACCCCAGTCATCTGCTAGGATTTTAGCAATGTACTTCGCGTCAATACACTCCCTGTTAAC
>JAJHQY010000024.1 GCA_020833085.1 Desulfurococcaceae archaeon | reverse complement strand
TTCCTGAAGAAGACATTGAAGACATGGTAGTCTCTACCACTAGCACCAATAATTACTACTCTTCGCGGCATAAAGAGCACCAGGCGAAATACCAACAATTTAACTATATTGGCAGGACTAATTAAAATTATTAAATTACTCGTGAAGCAATCACGCCATCACTACTACGCGAGTGCTACTCTGATAAAAAAGCCCCTTTGTATTAATTCTCTCACGTTAACTACGAGAAAAATCTTGAGCTCCGCTCTCAGCTAGTTTAGTTAGCGCTTAGACTTCTTAGTCTTCTTAGTAGTACTCTCTACTAGTTTTTCCAGCCTCTCAAGCATAATCTTTCTCTCAATACTAGCAACTAGCCTTCTTGTCGGTATAACAGCGTCTGGATTGACGCTGATACTGTCAATGCCCTCTCTGACTAGGAACTCCACTATTTCTGGGTATACACTGGGAGCCTGCCCACATATACTAACAGTAGCTCCTTTCCTGTGAGCGCCTCTAATAATCATTCTTATGGCTTCCAGCACTGCGGGGTCTCTCTCGTCGAAGTAGCCCATTTCAGCCAGTATATTGCTGTCTCTGTCCGCGCCGAGAACTAGCTGTGTTAAGTCGTTACTGCCAATACTAAAGCCGTCAACGAGCTCTGCGAACTTCTCTGCGAGTAATGCAACGCTGGGCACTTCAGCCATGATCCACACTTTGAAGTCCTTACTCCTCTTTAGTCCCTCCTCCTCCATTATCTTTAGTACTTCTTTGACCTCCCAGAGCGTTCTCACAAATGGCAGCATTACCCAGACATTTGTTAACCCGAACTCCTCTCTCACTTTCCTGATAGCTCTACACTCGAGTCTGAATCCCGGCGCGTACCCTGGGTGGATGTACCTGGATACACCTCTCCACCCTATCATTGGGTTGCGCTCATCGGGCTCGTACTTCTCGCCGCCTTTTAGCCCCCTGTACTCGTTAGTCTTGAAGTCACTAAACCTGACTACTACGGGCCTCGGGTACACCGCCTGCGCGACTTTAGCTATACCCTCTGCTAGCTTGTTGATAAAGAGGTCTTCCTGCTTAGTCTCAATGAGGTACATTGGGTGGTAGCCTATCCAGTCTGATATCACGAACTCTATTCTCATTAAGCCAATGCCCTCAAAGGGCAGGTCCTTGTACTTCTCAATAGCGTCGGGCTCGCCGAGATTCATGTATATCTTAGTAGCCGTCACAGGGTACAGTGGGAGTAGTTGCTCAGGGCTAATACCAACAGCCGCGACAACACCCCCGGGAGCCGCTGGCAGCGCGACCTCGACTTTGGGTTTAACAAGGTCCTCGACAACGCCCTCGTAGACTACACCTCTACCGCCGTCAACAGTGATCTCTAACCCGCTCGCTACGACTTTAGTAGCGTTACCAGTACCTACAACGCACGGTATACCAAGCTCTCTACTGACAATTGCAGCGTGACTAGTCATGCCGCCCTCGTCTGTTACAATGGCGGCCGCCTTCTTCATTAGTGGAACCCAGTCAGGGTCTGTCATTCTCGTTACTAGTATGTCGCCTTGCCTAAACTCCATGGCCTCTGGGCTCTTTGGATTTAGTATAACTCTCGCGACACCGGCCGCGACGCCCGGACTGGCTGGAAGACCTCTAACGAGCACTCTCGCTTCTGAGAGCTTAACAGTCTTTTTAGCAGGCGCGGCTACCGCTACAGCCGCCTTCGCTTCAGCTTCTTTAGCCTTCTTAGCACTCCACACAGTCTCCGGCCTAGCCTGGACTATGAACACATTCTGCGGGAATGGGAGGTCTGCGTCCACAGCCCACTCAATGTCCATGTGCCTGCCGTAGTGTTTATATATGAGCTCCGCGAGCTCAGCCAGCCTCTTAACTTCCTCCTTGGTTAGAGACGGCGCGTCCGGCTTAGCTATCTTGGCTAGCGGGGTCTCTGAGACTAATCCGTCTTCTGTAATCCACGCCTTCTTCTCCTCGTCCCAGTGTAAGTGCACGTTTCTTCCCAGTGACGGGTCAAATGTAACCATAAAGGTCTTCTTGCTGATCCTCTCTTCAACTATTCTGAGAGACCCTCTCTCGACTATGAATTCGTCCGGTGTCACTTTTCCGCCGACAACAGACTCTCCTAGCCCCCAGCTACTCTCAATGACAATAACGTTCTCGTCTCCAGTTACAGGGTGGAGAGTGAACATTACGCCGGCTGCTCTACTATTAACCATTTTCTGAACCGTGACACTCATATACGCCTTCTCGTGCGGAATGCCGTGAGCTACTCTGTAAAACGTCGCTCTCGCAGTGAAGAGACTGGCCCAGCACCTCTTAACGTGCTCTACTACCGCGTCAGCACCGTAGACGTTTAAGTAAGTGTCCTGCTGGCCGGCAAAACTAGCCTCTGGCAAGTCCTCAGCTGTGGCACTACTTCTAACAGCTACGCGTAGCTTATCAGGCTCAATACCCAGCCTTCTAGCCAGCTCGTAGTAGTACTTCTTAATCTCCTCTTCGACTTCCCGTGGCATTGGCTGAGCTAAGATCATTTCTCTAATTCTCCTAGTGGTCTCCTCGAGCTCTCTAGTGTTGTTCACATCGAGTTTTCTGAGCATTTCGTATATCTTCTCGCCTAGACCGGTCTTTTCGAGGAAGTACTTGAACGCGTAGGCTGTGACCGCGAAGCCGGGGGGTACTGGTATACCGGCGGCTATCATTTCTCCTAAATTAGCGTTTTTACCGCCAACGAGGGGTGTATCCTCTTTTCTAACCTCTTCAAGCCACAGTACAAACCTGGTCTCTTTACTACTCAACTGAATCACCTTCTAGATGTACTGAGACAAGTAGAGGGTTTATAAATACGCCACCTAGTCACATATTTACATGCATGTACTTATTTGGGCTTTAAGTGGGAGCCGCGACTCTTCCTAACGCGAGTAGATATCTCGTGTTTTAGTAGCGTGTAGTAGTACCAGGCACTCCGCTTCAGGCCACTCATTCTCCTCGCTTCGCTCACTACTCTCTCCGCCCCCTTCTCGTAGAGCTTCTTAACGCTATTAACACCGAGTTCTAGTAGAGCCACTAGAGCGGCTGACTGCAATTCCAGGGACTCTCTAACTAGTTCTCTCAGGTAGCTCTCTTTCTCCTCTAGAAGTCTCAGTGTATAGGCTCCACTAGTAAACTCCTCTGAGCTAATTAAGTGTTTTAAGAGCTGCGTATTAGTAGCTACTCCCTCTACTACGAAGTCGTCTAGAGCCCTCTTTAACCTAGAAATAGCTAGTAAGCGTGTAGGAGCCCACACAGCGATTTCAGCTACTAGTAGCTCCCGCTTGTCTGTTACTCTGTAGTTCTCAGCAATACCCAGGTCAACTCTAACACCAAGACCACTCGGCTCTCTGCACTTCACTACTACACCACGCGAAGCCTCCCCCGTCAGCGGGTTTTCAGCACTAATACTAACTCCTATTGAGTGCCCGCGGAGCTCAACACTACTCTGCTTTAGGTCTAAAACCCCGTAAAGCGCTATCTCGACTTGTTTTTTCACGATATCCACTCCCGTAGTCATCTCTGTGACGGTGTGTTCTGGTTTGAGAGAGGCCTTTACCTCTGAGAAGTAGGCTTCTCGCTTTTTGAGATCGAAGAGAAATCTAATGGAGCCCACACCTTTAAATCTCAGCTGCCTAGCCACTGCGAGCGCGTAGTCTGCTAGTTTCTCGCGCTCACTCTGAGACAGCGCTGGACTCGGTGCCTCCTTTACGAGTTTTCTCCACTTTAACTGAGCACTGATCTCCCTCTCGTAGAGGTGAACTACGTTATCACCATCACCGAGGACTTGAACTTCAATGTACTTAGCGCTCTCCAAGTAGGGCTCCACGTAGAGCCTCGAGTCCTTATAGACGGACTTAGCCTCTTTTCTAACAGCCTCGAAAACCCTCTCCACGTCACTCTCACTCCACGCAACTCTACACCCCCTGCCACCACTACCCATCACGGCTTTGACTACTACGGGATATCCGTGTACACTGGCGAATTCGTAAATGTCCTCTACTCTCCTAACCTCCCTCCAGGGTAGAGTGGGAACTGCCGCCTTCTCTGCGAGGATCTTAACTGCTATTTTATCCCTCGCCAGCTCCACGATGCTTGGCGGAGACCCGATGAAGATCACGCCTCTTCTCGCAACTTCGCGAGCGAACTCCGGGTCCTCGCCGAGGGGGCTGTAAGCGGGGTGTACGGCCTCAGCTCCCATTTCCACCGCAGCCTCCACTAAGCTCTCTACGTCGAGGTAGTCAGGGACCTCTACGTCTTCAACTAAATATTTCCTGTGAGGAGAGTTCTCGTCGTCTTTAGTGTAAACGCCGATGGGGGCGTAGCCGCTCTCAACAAGCGACTTGGCGACTCTAACAGCACCCACCCCGCAACCAGCGATCATTATTTTAGTCGTCATAACAGCCACTCTGGCTACTCGCCGAGCACTACTCTCGGCTTTAGTAGCTTTAGAGAATACTACGCTTTTAAGTGTTTTAAGAGTAATTAGCGAGGACGCTACTGTAGTTTACGAGCGTGCTCTTCAAGCCTCTTGACTAGATCTACGTAGACATTTATACTCCTCTCCAAGTCCACCAGCTCAATGTACTCGTCCGGCTTGTGCGCAACCCCGACAGTGCCGGGACCGTACGCTACTGCCGGAATTCCAACAGCGGAATAGTACCTCAAATCCAGCCCGCCAACACATATAGTCATCTTGGGCTCTGCGCCAAGAACGCTCTTCACGGATTCTCTGAGTAGTTTTACTATTAGAGAGTCTTCGGGTGTGTAGGCAGGCTCGGACTTTTCAATAACCTCTATTTCCGCCTTTACACCCAGCTCACTGCTAATTCTACTCACGAGCTCTCTAATCTCCTCTATAACGCTCTCTACGCGCTCTTCAATTATAAGCCTCCTATCTACACTAAACCCAGAGACGCCGGGCACGATGTTTACTGCTCCAGGCGCTATTAGCACTCCACCGGGGTTTATTGTGGGTTTAACGGCGTTGGGGTCCTCGTAAGTGTACTTGCTCACTCTGCTCTCGAGAACAGCCCTGTACTCGTCTATAAACCTACTCGCGAATTTAAGCATCTTCTCGAAGGCGTTGTCGCCAAGCCAGGGAGCTGAGCCGTGAGCCTGCTTACCATACACTTTTACAATAAACCACACCAGCCCCCTGTGTCCAGTGTATATGTTGTCTACACCCGAGGGCTCTGCTATTACCACTGAGTCTGGCCTGGAGCCAAGCTCGTTTACAAGATACCCGGTTCCCGTCAGCCCCCCTATCTCCTCGTCTGGTACCAGGGCAGCCTCAACTATAATTTCGGGTTCACGCGTCTGAGCTAAATACACAAGCGAGGCGATCACGGCCGCTATTCCCCCCTTCATGTCACTAGACCCCCTCCCATAGAGCCTCCCATTTTCAATTACCGGTGTGAAGGGGTCTCTCGACCAGCCCTCTCCGGCCGGCACTACGTCGTAGTGCCCATTAAACTGTAGCGTGTAACTCCCACTTCCAACTCTGGCGAATAGAATGTATCTCGGTTTCTCTGGATTGAACTTGGCGTGTAAGGCCCTCTTTACATAATCATCTGGAACTCTGTGCACAGTCACGTGTACTCCGTAATTGAGGAGCACACTCCTATAGTAGTCAACTATGGCTTCGTAGTCTTCGCCGAGAACAGTCCTGTACCTAATACTCTCCACGAGGATTTTCACAGCTAAGTCGCGCGCTTCGCTGAGCTCCAAGCGACCTACACCACTAAGCTACTAGTTAGGGGGACTCCGAATTTAAACGCGGAGAACACGTGTAGGGAACGAGTAGAGTTAATGCTAGAAAAATAAAAACACCAAGAGGCGACTAGAGCTTACTCGATTTTCTCGACGTGAATTATCTGTACAGGACAGGCGTTGGCGGCGTCTTGCACGCAAGACGCTAGGTCCTCTGGCACTATGCCGACTGCTATGTTATTGCCCTCTCTGTACTTCGCTACGATCTGTGATTTGTTGTCGTCTGGGTTCATCTCGAAGACATCCGGGCATATTGAGACGCAGACCATGTCTGATATGCAGTTCTCTCTAGGATCTATTCTGACTCTGTACTTCGCCATTCCCCCCACCTAGACGTGAGAGATTAGGGGGCGTGGTTTTTATACCTGACGATCTCGCCGCACTGCTAGAGTGATCAGCTATGCGGGGCCTCCATCACCCAGTCAATAACCCAAGGTTCCTCATCACTCCTAGTAGTGCTATATGAGCACGCTAGCTCTTAAACACCCCCTCATAGTACATTCTTATTCCACTAGCTATCATTTCAACTGCTACTCCCGCAATAATTAGAGACATGAACCTGCCGAGGGCTCTCACAGTCGACGCCTTCAAGTACTTTACGAATATGTTACTTAGAGCTAGTATTCTAAACGAGACAATACAGGCCGCTACTCCAGCTACTAGAACCAGGACTAGGTTTACTAGGTCACCAGGCTTAGCCGATGTGAGTAGTAGAATTGTCGTTATTGTACCCGGACCTATAATTAGAGGCGTTGCAATGGGCACTACTGCTATGTCCCCACTGTACATTTTCTTAGTGCGCACTTCCTCACCGAGCATGTCAATGGCTATAACCATTAGTATTATTCCACCGCCGACTCTGAGGCTGGGTATTGAGATGTTGAAGACCTCTAGTATATACTTGCCTAGAAGCGTGAACACGAGTACTATTACTAGACCAGTAATCGTTGCTCTGCGCAGAATGCTCTTCACTTCACTGGGTTCGAGTGCCTGAGTGAGAGAGATAAATGTCGGTATTACTGCAAACGGGTTCATTATAGCTAGTAGCTGTATAAAGTATATTATGAAAGTAACAACTAGCTCTCCGAGCACTTTTACCCACCTCTTTTCACTAGCATCTCCACCACGTACATTTTAGCTAACAAATAACAAAACTAGACTTCACCGCCCATAATAATTTTGCCTTCAGAACAGCTAGTAAACCCCCCGCTCCCCGAGCCCTCGGATCTGAGTACTCGGAATCGTAGACGTGCACGTGAATGATTACCCCGCTGAATGTAGCCAAGAGCTCTTCGCGCCCGACTATTCTACCAGTTGCCACTCCCCCTTCGAGGTAGAATTCACCACGCTACTCCCTATGAGAACACCGGCTTCAACTACGTCTCTGTACCAGTACACTATCACGCCTCCTAGTAGTGAGTACGAGTAGTGGATCGCGCGCTAAGCGCTTTGAACACTACTCAATAAAGAGCGCTGGTCTGAGTGGTAGTGCGCGCTCTGCTCTGGGGATGCTCCTGTGCCTAGCCTCCTCCTCCCAGACCACCTCAACGCTTAGACCTAATTTGCTCTTCAAGTACTCTCTAGCGGCTACTAAGACCTCGTACTCGCGCTTACTCGTAGTCTTAGTTATTTTCTCTAGCTCAGACTTATCCATTTTCTTGTAAGTATTGTGGGCGTCGACGATCTCTACTTCACGGCCCTTTAATCCGTACTTAGACCTCATTGTCTCAATCACAGACTTCAAGTCAAGACCACTGAGCACGAGCCTCGCTATTTCACGCTTCCACTCGGGTGCCACTATAATGTAGACCCTGCTAGCAGGCTTCTTCAAGAGCCCCACGACCTCTCTGATGTCGGAGACTACTCGCTCAATATTGTCTACTAGCACGACTAAGTCCTCCTCGTAGGCTCTCACCCCGGGCCATGATGAAGTAGAGAGGAACTCGCGACCTCCAAGCCAGCTATTAATCTCCTCTGTTAAGTGAGGAATTACTGGGTTTAGCAGTGTAATCCACTCCTTCAAGACACTCCTCACACCGCAGATGTAGCGTGAGCCCTCGAAGTCTCTGTACCTGTCTACTAGTGCTAGCATATCGAAGAAGGCGTGCTGAATGTACTTCCTGATCTCCATGTTTTCCAGCATAGCTGTGCTCTTAGCGACGACTTCAGCGAACTTGTTCTTAAACCACCTCGTGAACAAGTCCTCTTCCAGCTCAGTGC
>JAJHQY010000023.1 GCA_020833085.1 Desulfurococcaceae archaeon | reverse complement strand
GAGTACTTCACAGTGATCTTCATCTCCTAGACCTGTACTTAGCGGCTTTCAAGACAGCTCTGAATATGTTTATGTAGCCAGTACACCTGCAGAGAACGCCCTTTAAGTACTCTCTCACATCACTGAGCGTGGGGCTGGGGACTTCTCTGAGTAAGTACTCAGCCATTATTACGAAGCTAGGTGTGCAGTAGCCGCACTGAATAGCCCCCTCTTCTATAAACGCCCTCTGCACGTCTGTGAGGCCGCTCCTCGACAACCCCTCTACAGTTGTAACCTCCTTTCCGTCAACATCAACTGTTAGGGTTAAACACGCTAGCACGGGCTCGCCGTTAACTAGTACTGTGCAGTTACCGCACTCTCCTATTCCACAACCGTACTTTATGCTAGTGAGCCCTAATCTGCTCCTGAGAGTGTTTATTAGCAGTTCTCGCGGGGGGATGTCCAGCTCGACAGGCTCCCCGTTAACTCTAAACGAGACCCTGACCACGCTACTCTCCACCCCTAATTCTCTTGTAGACTCGCTCTATAGCATTCCACACTAAGACCTTGACGACGTGCCTTCTGTACTCGGCAGTAGACCTCACGTCTGTTATAGGGGAGATCTCCTTGTGAATATCGTAGAGGGCTTTTTTGAGCTCCTCCGACCCCACGCGCAGCCCCCTAATTCTCTCCTCTAAGAGCCTCGCTCGGAGAGGTGTTGGGGCGACGGAGCCCACGGCTACTCTGGCCTTCTCAATAACCCCGTCAGCACTGATCTCAGCGTAGACGGCAGCGCTGGCAATAGCCAAGTCCACTGCTACCCTGGAGACCTTCTCGAAGGCTGAAGAGCCTCTAGTAGCCTTCTCCGCGAAGACCTCCACGACCATTTCGTCGGGCTCGAGCGCGGTCACGCCGGGCCCCCTAAAGAACTCCTCTAGGGGAATAACTCTCTTACCCCGAGTGCTAAGGGCCACGACTTTCGCGTTGTGTACTAGTAGGGGCGGCGCGGTGTCAGCTGCCGGTGAGGCGTTACAGAGATTGCCGACTACAGTCGCCATGTTTCTAATTTGAATACTCCCCATTACTCTCACAGCGTCGTGGAGTGCGGGGAGGTATCTCTTCACGACGTCTGACTTCTCTACATCTCTCAGAGTAGTGAGGGCCCCGATTCTAATGTAGTCGCCGTCTTCTACAATGTAGCGTAGTCCAGGTATTTTCTTAATGTTGATAACCGCTTTGGGCTCTACTAGTCTAATCTTCATTTTGACAACGAGGTCTGTCCCTCCTGCGAGTATTTTAGCGCGGTCTCTGAGCTCGGAGAGGACTTTGAGGGCCTCCTCTAGGCTCCTGGGCTCGTAGTACTCGAAGTCGAAGGGTATAATGTGAGTGTTTCTAGCCGTCACGTTAACAGGTGGTATTTCAGCTACCACTCCAGCTCACCCCTCTCCTTTAGGGCCTCGACAATCTTGTCCGGCGTTACGGGGAGCTCGTAGAACCTCACGCCAATAGCGTTGTAGAGAGCGTTTAGTATCGCGGCGACAGCCGGGTTTGTGGCCGCCTCGCCTAGGCCTTTAGCTCCAAAGGGTCCAGTGGGCTCGTAGGTATTGGCGAGAATGACTGTAAACTCCTCCGGCCCCGGGACATCGGCGGCTGTGGGTATCTTGTAGTCTGTTATGAGCCCTCTCCCAGCGATCTCGCCGGTACTGGGGTCGTACCTCGTGTTCTCAGTGAAAGCCATGCCCCACGCCATGGCGAAGCCCCCGTGCAACTGCCCCTCCACCATGTCCGGGTTTATCGGAGTCCCCACGTCTGCTCCCGCTACTACGCGAACAGGCCTCACCTTGCCCGTCCACGTGTCTACCTCCACCTCTACGAAGTACACTGTAAAGCTTGGAGGAGCTGATGTAGCCCTGTAACTCACAAACGCGCCTATAGTACCCCAGTTCCTCTGCCAGGCAGTTCTCGCGATCTCTGCTAGAGGTATCTTTACGTCGGTTCCCTCAACGTAGACAACAGCCTGTTTAAGCCTATCGTCGTAACCTATTCTCAGAGCCTCCGGATTTACAGCTCTACCAATAATTCTCAGCGCCGTCTCCAGGATCTTCTGCTTAACTATCTGGGCGGCGCGCCTAGCGCACTCTCCGCCAACGTAAGTCCCGCGCGACGCGTGCGTGCAGACGTCATATGGAGTAGTCTCAGTGCTGGCAGTCGCGATGTTAATTAACTCCGGGGGGACTCCCAGCTCCTCTGCTATTATCTTTACGTGCGCGTCCAGCGTCCCCCCACCGTGGTCTTGCAGGGCTGTTATGTAGTCCAGTGTGCCGTCCTCGTTCAGCTTTAGTATACAGCCCGTGTAGTCTACTACCTCGCCGCTTATCGGCCCACCAGCACCTGAAGTGTGAAAGCCCCTCCCCACGCCTATACCGCGCCTAAACCTCCCCTTTTTCTGGCTCGGGTGTCCGCGCTTATCCCAGTTAATAATCTCCTTGCCCCTCAAGAGGAGCTCGGGGACTCCGTCAGACTTAATAATAGACCTCACAGTGGGGCCTTGACCCCAGAAGACGTCGCCTCTACCCACGTAGTTCTTGAGTCTGAGCTCGATTGGATCTACTCCCAGCTCCTCTGCGATCTCGTCTACAATGGTCTCGACAGCCCACTGTACTTCGGGAGCGCCGTAACCCCTCATAGCGCAGCCTGGTACTTTATTAGTGTACACCGCTATTCCGCGGTATCTTATATTCCTCCACTTGTACATGGAGACAAACCAGCCGAGGCTAGTGCCTAGTAGTGGGTACGGCTGTACTTGGTGTGCCCCGACGTCTAGTATATTGGTGAACTCGGCGGCTGTGAATACGCCGTCCCTCCTAGCCCCAACTTTGATCTTGAAGTAGAAGACGAAGTTTGAGTGGTCTAGCATGTCCTCCTCTCTAGTGTACGCGATCTTCACGGGCTTCTTGGCTTTGAGCGCGAGTGCTACTGCAATTGGCACTAAGTAGTTGGTCTGAATACTAGAGCCGAAAGAGCCCCCAATAGGCACTCTAACTACGTTTACTCTGCTCTCGGGTATGTCGAAGAGCTGACTTATGAGTATGCGCGTGTTGTGGATGCTCTGCGTAGTGGTGTAAATAGTGATCTTGCCGCCAGGCTCGGGGACTACTAGAACAGCCTTGGGCTCTAGTTGCATGTGATATCTCTTACCCGTTTTAAAAGTCCTCTCAACAACCACGTCTGCCTCTTCAAAGCCCTTCTCGACGTCCCCCTCCTCGTAGTCTAAGCGGGCGGCAATGTTGTTTTCAACTTCAATCCACTTATCGCCTCTCATGATCCTCTCGTGGATTTTCGGCGCGTCGGGCTTTATGGCCTCGAAGGGGTCGAGAATAGGCTTGTATATGCGCTCAAATTCTAGTCTAATAGACTCGGCGGCTCTCTGAGCCAGCTCCTCGCTGGGGGCGGCTACAGCGGCTACGGGCTCTCCGAGATACCGCGGCCTGTACGTCAGTATGTAAGTGTCTTTAAAAGTGACTTCGTGAACGCTCACAAGCCTCGGGTTGTAGGGCTTCTGTGGCACGTCGTCCGGAGTTATGACAACAGCCCCCATTCTCACGGCTTCGCTGACATCTATTCTACGTATGTCGGCGAACGCGTAGGGGCTCCTCACAATTCTCCCAATTAGCATGCCCGGGACTTCGAGGTCGTAAGTGTACTTCAGGGCACCAGTAACTTTAGCCTCAGCGTCTTTTCGAGGAGTCCTCTTACCAATAAACTTAAACTCTCCCACTACTCCGCACCTCGGAGGCCGCTTTAACCACGGCTTCAATTATTTTAACGTAGCCAGTGCACCTACAGAGGTTACCTATATACTCCTTAGCGTCTTCAGCGCTCTTTATTCTGCCCTGTTTAATTCCAGCGTAGGCCGTTAACAGTATTCCGGGCGTGCAAAAGCCGCACTGCACAGCGCCAGTTTCAATAAAGCTCTTGGCGAGCCTCTCGAAGATCTCATCGCCCACGAGACCTTCTACAGTAGTGACCTCGGCCCCCTCGACCTGAATCGTGAGGAGTATGCAGGAAGTCACGGGGTTGCCGTTGACTAGTACTGTGCAGCTCCCGCACTCGCCCCGCTCGCAGCCTCTCTTAACGCTCTTAACTCTGAGTTTAAACCTGAGAGTGTTTATTAGAGTCTCACGGGGGCTCACGTCTACTTCTACAGGCTTACCGTTGAGAATAAACTTCACTATCACGCCGCGTCACCTCACTCTCGCGAGAGCCTCTAAGAGGGCTTCTCGTGTGAGGAGCCTAGCCATGTACGCTCTGTACTCAGCTGGAGCCCTCACATCACTAATTGGCGAGATGTCGTGAACTACGAGTTTAGAGGCCTCTTCAATAACTTCGAGAGAAGGCTTCTTGCCGGTGAGGGCCCTCTCAACGCTAGTAGCCCGCACGGGTGTAGGAGCAACAGAGTTCAGAGCCACCCTCACATCAGAGATAACGCCATCACCGACTTTGACAACGCAGGCCACGGCTACTAGTGAAATGTCGTGGCCCCTCCTCCTACCAGCTTTGAAGTACGCGTAGCCAGAACCCTCTAGCCCCCTGTACGGCACTATGATCTCCGTGACTATCTCGCCGCGCCTGAGAGCTGTCTGGCGGGGCCCTTTAAAGAACTCTCTCACGGGTATGAGCCTCGAGCCCTCCACGCTCTCAGCCCTAATAAAAGCCTCGTAGACAAGTAGCGGCACAGCCATGTCGGCTGCTGGAGAGGCGTTGCATATATTTCCACCTATAGTAGCGACATTCCTGATCTGCCAGTAGGCGAATTTCTCAGCTACAGCTCTCAGTAGAGGAGTCCTACTCGCCACTACCTCGGAGTCGAGTAGTTCCTGTATGGTTGTGAGCGCGCCGATGTGTAGTGAAGAGCCGTCGTCGCGTATGTACTTCAACTCCCTCAACCCCCCAATGTAAATCACATACCTCGGTCTCAGCCGCCCTGTCTTCAAGTCTACGACGAGGTCTGTTCCACCAGCCATTACTCTCGCGTCTTCGAGCTCGCTGGCGAGCTTGAGGGCGTCTCGGAGGTCTCTGGCCACGAGGACTTCTACGCTACTCGGAATAGCGTACATCACTGAGCACCACCCCTAGTCCTTAGGGCGCCTATTAGTTCTAGTACTCTCCACGGTGTGAGGGGGGTAGACGTGATATTCACTCCGAGAGCAAACGCAACAGCGTTAGCTATAGACGCGGGGCCGGGTATCATAGCCATTTCCCCAACACCCTTCGCCCCGAAAGCACCGTACCTGAACACGTCTTCGACTAGAACGGGCTTAGAGATCTCCGGCGCGTCTCTAGCTGTCGGCAGTACGTAGTCTGTTAAATTAGTGTTCACGATATTACCCCGCTCGTCGAAGTGCAATTGCTCCATCAGAGTGTAGCCAATAGCCTGTAGTATAGCCCCCTCTATTTGTCCCTCGACCTGCTTGGGATTAATGATCCTGCCGGCGGCTAGGCCGGGGTAGACTCGTAGAACTCTAATAACACCCGTCCACGTGTCCACCTCGACCTCGGTAATGAGGACTATGTAGCTGTAAGCGGGGTACGCGAAACCCTGACCTACTGTGTCGTCAAACTTGCCTTTAGGCAAGTAGAAGTAGCCAGTAGCGCTGAGCTCGACACCTCTAGCGTAGGCCTCTCTCACGAGCTCTCTCCACGCTAAGCCTACTTGGGGGTTTCGCCTCCAGTACACTCTCCCATTTCTAAACTCGAGCTCGCTCGGGTCTACTCCGAGTATCCTAGAGGCCAGCTGAGCCAGCCTCTCTCTAATTCTCCCAGCAGCTACGAGCACACCTACGCCTCCAATACCAGTACCCCTAGAGGCGTGGGTGGCTCCCGTGTCAGGCGCCTCGGTAGAGCCCTGTACTACTCTAATGAGCTCTACTGGCACTCCGAGTACCTCGGAGACTATTTGAGCGTGAGAACTAACTGGAGAGCCCTGCCCCATCTCGACTATTCCAGTGTAGACGACTACAGAGCCGTCTAGCTCGACTTTAATGTAGGCGTTAGACCAGTCGGGGACGGCTCTGGAGGTGCTAATACCGTGCCAGCCAACAGCAACGCCGATTCCTCTCTTAAACCTAGAGCTCTGCTCATTGAACTTTCTGTACTCTTCGCGCTTTCTCCACCACTCAGCGAGCTCAGCTGTCTTCTTCAGGGCTTCTCCAACTCCGACCGAGTGGTCTAGTAGCTGGCTAGTTAGCGTGTAGGAGCCCTCTCTAAGGACGTTTTTGAGCCTGAACTCCACGGGGTCCATTCCGAGCTTCTCGGCGAGGAGGTCCATTTGCCTCTCAACAGCGAACTGTATTGAGAGGTTTCCAAACCCCCTAAACGAGCCCTGATAGACTTTATTAGTGTACACAGCGTAGCCGTCGACCTTGGCGTGTGGTACTTCATATGGCCCTGAGGCGTGCATAGTTGCTCTCCACAGTATAAAGGGGGCTCTATTAGCGTACGCCCCGGTGTCGTGTATTATTGTCACGTCTATAGCTGTGAGCTTGCCACTAGCATCCGCACCGCTCTTGTACCTTATAATAGCGGCTTCGCGCTTGGGGTGCACCTTTATTGAGTCCTCGCGGCTGTACATGAGAAACGCTGGCTTACCAGTCAAGTAGGCTACTAGAGCGGCTTTTGCGCAGACAAGAGGGCCCTCGTCGTCCTTGCCGCCGAAGCCCCCTCCAATGTACGGGGCAACTATTTTGACTCTACCAGCTGGCAGCCCGAGAACCCTCGCGACTATTCTCTGCCCTAAGTGAGGATACTGAATAGTCCCTATAACAGTAATTCTGCCCTCGGACTCTGGTATCGCGAGCGCGGCCTCCGTCTCTAAGTACGCGTGCTCCTGGTGGTGTAGTCTGTACTCGTTTTCCACGACTACGTGTGCTCTACTAAAGCCCTCTTCGATATTGCCCTTTCTAACGCGAGTAGTAAAGGCTATATTTGAACCCCTCTCCTCGTGCACTAGGACATCGGTTCTCTTCATGGCGTCGAGAGGGTCTAGCACGTAGGGTAGGGGCTCGTACTCGACACGGACCTCTTCAGCCCCCCTAAACGCCTTCTCGTAGTCTACAGCGGCTACTAGAGCTACGACTTCTCCAGCATATCTAACCTTGCCCTCGGCTAGTAGCGGCTGATCTGGAATTGCGTATCCAACTTGATTCTCACCCGGTATGTCACGCGAAGTGATAACTCTGACTACACCGGGTACTTCGAGTGCTCTCTTGTAGTCTATACTCTTGATCCTCGCGTGTGGGTGGGGGCTCAAGACCTGCTTAACAAAGAGGGCACTGCCCAGCACGTAGTCTACGAAGTAGTCCTCTGTGAACATTGCTCGCCCAAGGATCTTGTCTAGAGCGTCGACTCTGGCAACGTCCTTGCCCACGATGATGTAAGACTCCGCGGAGAGCCACTTCTCCAAGATCTTAACAGGGTCTTCCAAAAAGACACCACTAATAGTTTATCTCGCAGTACAATATTAAGCTCTGCAAACCCGATAACTTATTCTTAGCGCTCAAATTGGAGCAGTGTGTTTCTAGAAGTTAGTGGTGACTTGCAGTGAGTAGCCTGCTAGTCAGGAATGGACTAGTAGTCCTCCCGAGTGGCGTGTACAGGTGGGATATTAAGATAGTTGACGGAGAGGTCTCGGAGGTCGGCGCTAATCTCAGTCCTAGTGGCGTAGAGGAGGTTATTGATGCGTCGGGGTGCTATGTGCTTCCCGGCGTAGTAGATGAGCACGTGCACATGAGAGAACCCGGCCTCGAGTACAAAGACGACTTCGAGCACGGCTCTAGAGCGGCTATTAAAGGCGGTGTTACAACGGTAATAGAGCACCCGAACACTATACCCCCTGTTGACAGCGCTGAGAGGCTACTATCTAAAGCCCGGCTTCTCGAAAGTAAAGCCTACGTGGACTTCGCTCTCCTAGGTGTTCTCCACGACTCTAATGTACACGAATTCGAGAATATGGTCGCAGCCGGCGCGGTGGGCTTTAAAGTCTTCATGGGGCCTACAACTGGTAATA
>JAJHQY010000022.1 GCA_020833085.1 Desulfurococcaceae archaeon | reverse complement strand
CACTCGCTTTCTCGGTAAGGGCTACTCAGCAGTAGTAGTTGTGGCGAGAAATGCCAAGTACGGTATTGGCGCGCTGAAGATTCTGAGGAGTGATAGTCGAAGACGCGATCTCCTGGGAGAGGCGGAGGTAATGATGCGTGCTCAGCCGTCTAGTCTAGTGCCGAGGCTGTACGCTCTCAGAGACTTCTACATATTCCGCGAGCTCGTCTCACCTATTACCTGTAAGCCCTTTACGAGAGCTCTCGAGGAGCTAGTCGCGAAGGGGGATTTTGAGTCTCTGAGGAGAGTACTCAAGTACACGTTAACAGAGCTCTTTAAACTAGACGCTATTAGAGTAGACCACACAGAGCTTAATAGGCCAGAGGGACACGTCTTCTACTGCGAGGAGGGTAGAGTGGTGATTATTGACTGGGAGAGCGCGAGGGTAGCCTCTAAGCCTTCAAATCTCACGTCTTTCACTTCGTACTTAGTGTTCAGGTCTAGGCTCAGTAGAGCTCTCACTGAGATGTTTGAGTGGAATATTAGTGAAGTACTCTCTGCTCTAAGGGCTTACAAGACCACTTACAGCACCACGGAGTTTGCTAATATTCTCAGAGCTCTCAGACTAGTAAGTAGCTAGTTGAGTTTGAGTAATTGGGGGAAGCTGGTGTTTATAGTACTCACACTTCTACTCCGCTAACTCCCGCTTCACGTGCAGTTAGTGTTGGCGTAGTTATAGGAGTGGGTCTCGTAGCTGTGAATACGCGTGGCTTAACTATAATGTAAGACCTGTAGTCCTCCGGGTTCGGGGCTTCAAGCGGCCTCTTACACGCTGGGCACACACCACCAGTTAGCCTAATAATCTCGTGTGGCGTGGGAACGCCCGTGTAGTCTTGACCGACTCTCTTGAACTCGTAAATAACGTGTCCACAGCCCTTACACCTGTACCTAATAGGCATTCGCGCACACCGAAGTGAGAGCCAGTGTAGTGTTACTGTCTCTCCGAGTACTAAACGCGCTGGCCAGTAATACTTTATATTCAACTATGATAACACCAACTTAGTATCTCAATCTGCGAGCTCGTAAATATTTACACGAGTACGGTAAGTATTACGCCCCCCTCCACTTAACTACTGGGAGAGGTGACTGAAATTTACGCTACTCAGCGCAGTGCTAGCACTCTCGGGTGAACAGAGTATGGCACTTAAATATCCAGGTCTCTAATAGTTATTTATCTCTTAGGGAGAGAGAAGGGGCCGTCGTCTAGCCTGGCTAGGATGCCGGCCTGGGGGGATAGCCCCCGCCACGCGTACTTCCCGGAGCGCCGGTGGTCCCGGGTTCAAATCCCGGCGGCCCCACACTCAAAACTAATAAGCCCTGTTCTCAGTATTTCTGAGGGGTGTTTACGTGTATGAGTGAGAGCGGAGAGGACATAGTGTTCGTGGTTAAAGTGGGTGATAAGGAAATACCTATTGACGAGAGAGTACTGTCAATTGTACAGGAGTACTTGAAGACGCCTATGAGTCTTGAAGAGCTAGCTAGTAAGCTCGGCTTGGAGAGCTGGGAGGAGGCCTACGAGTTTATTAAGGCTCTGCCAGCGTGGGTTATGTGGACACCCCCGACGCTCTGGAAGTACAGGAAGAAGTGGCTCGCGGAGAAAATTCAGAGTGCTAGCAGGAGCGAGAAGTAGTATACTTCGCTACTTCACTCTCGCTATTCTACCAGGTCTCGGCATGTAGATCTCTCCACTCTTCTTTAGCTCGTTTATCTCCTCTAAGACGAAGTCCTTTTCAAAGCCCTCCTCGGCCGCCTTGCTAATAATGCTGTTTAGTTCAGCCTCGCCGCCAACTTCTTCGAGGTACTTGAATAGGAATTCTCTAAACTTCTTTCTCTTGAGCCTTCTAGAGGCCGGAATACCTGTCTCGAGGACGTCTATGTCTATTCTACCACTCTCTACGTCTAGTCCCACCCTGGAGAGAGTGCTCATTACTAGCCTAATAGCTTCTTCCGCGTCTTCTACAGTGGCCTTGGTCTTCAAGGCCATTTTAGCGTGCGCTTCTGCTAGTCTTATCAGGGCTTCGAGCTGTCGCGGAGTAATGGCTATTGCTGATAAACCGCCCTCAGTGCTCGTGAGCGAGGCTTGGCGCAGACTAATATAGAACTCCTCTATGAGCTTGGCGGCTTCTGGTGTTAACTGGGGCCTAATATACCTCCTCGCGTAGCTAATATACTTCTTCAACAGGTTTAAGTCCACGAAGCCCCTAGCCCTCTCGGCTTCGATGTGAACTCCGAGAATGTGCCTCGCGAGTTTCCTGTCGTGGTCTTGCCTGGGTATGTCCTGTATGATGAATATCAAGTCGAACCTGGAGAGTATTGTGGGGGGTAAGTCTATGTTCTTGCTCACGGGTTGCGTGGGGTCGTACCTACCGTGCTTCGGGTTGCCAGCCGCTAGCACAGATGTCCTCGCGTTTAACCGCGCGACAATTCCAGCTTTAGCTATACTCACAGTCTGTTGCTCTAGTACTTCGTGAATAGCACTCCTGTCCTCCTCTCTCATTTTGTCGATCTCGTCAATACACGCCACTCCGCCATCGGCTAGTACTAGCGCGCCGGCCTCTAAGTAGTACTCGCCGGTAGCCTTGTCTCTGAGAACAGTCGCCGTTAGACCAGCCGCGGTAGACCCCTTACCGCTCGTGTAGAGACCTCTCGGGGCTATTCTCGAAGTGAACTGTAGGAGCTGGGACTTAGCAGTGCCAGGGTCTCCGACTAGGAGGACGTGAATGTCGCCTCTAATTCTCGTCCCGTCGGGGAGGACTTGCGGCGTGCCGCCGAAGAGTAGTAGTGCTATTGCCTCCTTAATGTCCCAGTACCCGTAAATACCCGGCGCTATACTAGCAATTATCTTCTCGCGTATCCACGGGTCTCTAGCCAGCTCTCTAATCTTCTCCTCGTCTTCTCTCGTAATGACGACCTCCTCTAGGGCCTTCTCCTGGACCTCTACGTGGTTTACGTCGATGTAGAACGCGAACACTGTTCTCGAGCCCTTTCTCTCAGCGCCGGGTGCTAGAGGTGCTACTTTGAGTATACCCGTTAAGACGACGCGGTCTCCCGGCCTCGCGCTGTCTACTATATCTCCCGTTAGAACGGCCTCAATCGATCTGGGTATCTGGCCTCCGGGCACCTCCTCGGGCTTCTCCTGAACAACTATCTTCTGCCAGTCAATAAAGCTACTCTTCTCTGGAACCAGCTCTAGTTTGGCAGCCTTGTGGCATATTAGGCAGTAGGGCGGCTTCTCCAGCCTCTCGCCTATCTCACCCTCCGGAGGGTACTCGAACTCGTGTACTTCCCCCAGCTCGGTTACGTGCCTGAATTTGGCCTTAACTATTTTCGCGTCGACGCGAGTAACGCGAGTAACTATGCCCTCAACCGCTACTAGCCTGCCAATATACTCGCTACTGAGCTCCCTGATCTTCATGACGTGCGGGGGGTTGCGGATTCTCACGTAGAATCTCGGCACGCTCCTCGCAAACTCTGGGTTTAAGCGCTCTACGAACGTTCTGAGCGCTTGGCTAAAAGCCTCGAGAGCCTCGATTGGGTGGTCCATTAGGTACTCGGCGAGCGCCGGGTTGAAGAGTATGAGGTCGTCGAAGTCTACTACGAGGCTTCGCTGATTCATGTTTATCATGTGCCACACTCTGTCGTGGTATTTGAAGACGCCCTCGCGAGACTTGAAGCCGTCCAGGAACTTGAGGAACTCTAGAGCGTAGTCTCTAATTGCCTCTAGTTTAATCGAGTCACTCACGCGTCTACACCTCGAAGACCCTCTTATTGAGTACTTCGAGAATAACGCGGAGTGTATTGTAGAGGAGCTTCTCCTCCTCGCTCAGATTACTCAGTACTTCTGGAGGGAGCTCTTGAACTGAGAGTATGCTCAGAATTTTGCTCAGTCTAACCTTGTAGAGGTTTTTCGTGTTGGAGGAGAGAGTGGAGAGAGTGTCGGAGACACTCTTGATCTCTTCTATGTTGCTCGCGGACTTGTAGCGTTTTAGCAGGTGCTGAATAGTAGTCTTCACCCTGGAGTAGAAGTACCCCTTTAACTTCTCGAATTTAATTTGACCTCTACTCCTACTCTCATTAAACATTAACCTGCCAATAGCTACGGCGTCTACGTCTTCTTCTAGTACCTTCGCGTAGCCCTTCTCGGCGAGTAGTTGGGCTATCCAGCGCGGCAGGTTGTACTCAGCGCCCTTTACGAGCTCAACGTAGCCGTCTTCTAGAAATACCAGTGTAGGGGGGCCTGTATACGCTACTCTCACATACTCCTCCTCCGCGTCCCTGGATATGAAGTCCGATATTAACTCGCCTAGAAGCTCGACTAGGCCGCTCACTACTAGAGCCCTCTTACTCTAACTCTGACATCCCCCTTTATTACCCTACATTAAGGATTAGTTTAAAGGGAGTTGACACCTCGAGGTATAGACCTTGAGCGAGCTTCTCTGGGCTGAGAAGTACAGGCCTAAATCACTAGACGAGGTAGTGAATCAGAGGGAGATAGTTGAGAGGCTTAAGAGGTTCGTAGCGGAGAAGAACATACCACACATGCTGTTCGCGGGGCCGCCCGGTACTGGTAAGACGACAATAGCCCACGCGCTCGCGCACGACCTTTACGGTGAGAACTATAGGCAGTACATGTTAGAGCTAAACGCCTCAGACGAGAGGAAAATTGAAGTCATAAGGACAAAGGTCAAGGAGTTTGCGAGGTCGAAAGTAGTCGGCGATGTGCCCTTTAAAATAGTCCTACTAGACGAGGCCGACAACATGACGAGTGACGCCCAGCAGGCGCTGAGAAGGCTAATGGAGCTCTACTCAGCGAACACGAGGTTTATACTCACAGCCAACTACCCCAGCAAGATCATTGAGCCCATTCAGAGCAGGTGTGCAGTGTTCAGGTTTGTGCCGCTTAAGCGCGAAGACGTCGTGAAGAGGCTTATGTATATCTGCGAGCAGGAGAAAGTAGTGTGCAGGGAGAAGGCGCTGGACGTCATCTACGAGATCTCTGAGGGCGATATGAGAAGAGCCATAAACATACTACAAGCCGCGGCGGCTCTAGGCGAGGTCAATGAGGACGCGGTGTACAAGGTCGTGGGGCTCGCCCACCCGAGGGAAGTTAGAGAGATGCTACAGTTAGCTCTCTCGGGCAACTTCGTAGAGGCGAGGAGGAAGCTGAGGGAGCTCATGATCAACTATGGGCTGAGCGGAGTGGATATTATTAAGCAAATTCACAGAGAGATCTTTAGTCCAGAAGTCAAGATACCAGACGAGCTCAAGATCATGATTGCGGACTACGCGGGTGAAATACAGTTTAGACTCGTAGAGGGCGCTGACGACGAGATACAGCTAAACGCGTTTCTAGCCAGGCTGGCGCTCCTCGGGAGGAAAGTCAAGGTGTAGATAGTAGTGAGTAGTGAGCAGTACTTGCCGTGGATTATCAAGTACAGGCCCAAGCACATAAACGACGTCGTGAACCAGGAGGAGGCTAAGCAGAAGCTAATAGCGTGGCTTAAAGCCTGGGAGGAAGGTGGTAGAGTCGAGAAGAAAGCGGTTCTACTGTACGGCCCAGCTGGTTGCGGCAAGACGAGTCTAGTCGAGGCCGTAGCGAAGACGTTTAAGTACCAGCTCTTCGAGATGAATGCGAGTGACAGTAGGAGAAAAGCCGATATTGAGAGAATAGCTAAAGTAGCCTCGCAGACAGCAGGCCTCATGGGTAAGAAGCTTATTCTCCTAGACGAAGTCGACGGATTAGACCCCCGCGCTGATGCCGGAGGCGTGGAGGCCCTAGTAGAGGTCATAAAGAACACTAGAAACCCCATTATAATGACGGCGAATAACCCCTTCCAAGAGCACTTGAAGCCTCTGAGAGAAGTAGCGGAGTTAATACCGATGAAGAGGCTCAGTGAGAGAGACGTTGTGAGCGTTCTCGAGAAGATCTGTAAAGCCGAGAACTTGTACTGCGAGCCGGCCGCGCTAAAAGAGATCGCGAAGAGGTCCGAAGGCGACTTACGCAGCGCTATTAACGACTTAGAGGCCGCGGCAGCGCTCAATAAGAGAGTTACACTCGACACCGTGAAAGCTGTAGCGGTGTACAGGGATCGCGTCTACGCGCCCTGGGAGGCCCTCCAGAAGCTATTTAACGCGACCTACATCTTCCAGGCCCGTGAGGCAGTGACGTCTACTGACCTCTCTCACGACGAGTTCATAACGTGGATTAATGAGCACATACCCACTTACTACGAGACGCCGGAGGAGGTGTGGAGGGCTTACGAGGCGCTGAGTAGAGCTGATGTGTACTTGGGTAGGATTGTTAAGACTCAGAACTGGGACCTGCTCTCCTACGCGCTGGAAATGATGGGGCCTGGAGTCGCGTTCGCGAGGACTGCGTACAAGTACAAGTGGAAAGCCTTCAAAATGCCCGAGAAAATAAAACTACTCGCTGAGACTAAGAAGTCGCGCGAGTACAGAGAGGCCCTCGCGGAAGTGCTGGCGGGGAGACTGCTCACGAGTAGGGCCATTGTCAAGAGCGACGTAATACCCTATTTGAGAGTTATCTTCACGCAAAACCCACAGTACGCCGCTAAAATAGCACAGGGCTACAAGCTACCCGAGGAGCTCGTCAAGTGGCTAGCTGGACCGAGAGCTAAGGAGGTACTAGCCTACATGAAGAAGCAGAAGAGGTAGCGAAGCTGTAACTACTTCTGCTCACTACTCCGTGTGCTGAGCAGCGAACACCCCTTTACACCACCTCTCAAGCTGAAGGCCTTGTAGCCTAGTTCTCGCAGCTCTCTCGCTATGAGGTGACTTAAACTACCAGTTTCACAGACGAGGACTATTACCTTATCTCTCAGCTTCTCCCACTCGACCTCGCTGAGGGGAATACTGTTTGGTAGTGGCTGTGAGCGGTCTCTCCTCACGTCTACCACCACGGCGTTCTCTGGAATAAAGTCCAGTTCTATACTACTAGCGAGCACCACGTCCTCGGGGCTAGCTGAGAGCACGTCGTACACTCTCGCCGAGCTAACAGCCTTCTCGATTACACTAGCGTCTATACTACTCAAATACCTAGAGATCTCTTCGGGACTAGCGGCCGTTACGACGCGTGTAGGTGCAATAGCGCAGGCCTCAAAGACTCTAGAGGAATACTCGTAGAGGCCTATTCGCCTAGAATGCTCTATAATCTCCTCTTTATCTAAGCCTAGTAACGGCCTCAGAACTGGAATCTTAATTCCGACAGCTCTCTCAATAGCACTAAGATTTTTCAGTGTCTGACTCGAAGCCTGCCCAATAGACTCCCCTGTGATCAGCGCCTCGTAGCCCATTTTCTCGGCTATTTTCTCAGCTACTACGTACATCACAGCCCTCAGGACTACTTGCCTGTAACTCCACTCAACTCGCCTCGTGATCTCTGCGATTACGCCTGTAAAGTCTACGAGTATGAAGCTGGGGCGGTAGCCGTAGAGCCACTCAGAGGCGAGCTTCTTAGCTACTAGAAAAGCGTAGTAGGAGGACACAGCGGAGCCCATGTAGTAGTGTAAGAAGTCCACTTCAACACCGCGCTTAGCAGTAAACCACGCAGCTACAGGAGAGTCAAAGCCCCCTGAAAAGAGGACTAGTGCTCTCCCCTCGACTCCTAGTGGTAGGCCCCCAGGTCCCTTAACAGTGCTCGTGTAGAGGTAGGCCTTAGAGCCTCTCACTTCGACTTCTACTACGACCTCCGGGTTCTCCAAGTCAACGCCGGCAGAGTAGGGTTTGAGGAGTTCTCCAACTCTGCGCGCTACGTCTAGAGACGTGAACGAGTGTTGACCACTGCGCTTAACTCTCACAGCGAACTTCTTGCCTTCAACACTACTCCTCGCGGCTTCAGAAACCCACTTAGCCAGGTCGTCTAGGTCTCTGAAGCTATACGTTAGTACTACTCCAGCTCTGTGAACGCCGAAAACCCTACTGAGACCGCTGAGCACGTCTCTGTCTGTTCTAAGCCATATTTTAGCCTCTACTACGCGAGACTCTACTACCTGCGCGCCGAGCCTTCCA
>JAJHQY010000021.1 GCA_020833085.1 Desulfurococcaceae archaeon | reverse complement strand
TCCTCAGAGAGAGCTCCTCAATTATAGACTTAGCTAGCTTCTCATCGCGCAGAGGGAGTTCCAAGTACGCGAAGTCCACACCACACAGAGACTTCTTCTCCGCTAAGACTCTGGCAATTATGAGCTCTCCTAGTACTCTACGATAACTCTCGAGGAGGCTCGATAAGTGCTTGTAGTCCTCTTGAAGTCTCTTAATAGACGTTAATAAGTCACCGTGCCTGACACCCAGGACTTCTAGGACTTCTCTCTTCTCCCTCTCTAGCTCCCCGAGACGCTCTACTAATCTAGTCCCAGCTATAAATTCTAGTCTGACAACACCGTCTTGTATTCTCTCGGCGTTAATTATCTTAATTCCCCCCACTTCAGAGGTATTCTGTAAGTGTGTGCCGAAACACGCCTGTGCATCTACACCCTGTATCTCCACAATTCTGACTACAGGCGAGTACACCGCTCCACCCTGATATATTCTAATCCCGTACTTAAACTCCGCCGAGAACCTGTCCATGTAGTTGAATTTAACTGGTATTCTACTGTTAATAATCTCGTTGGCTACTCTCTCTATTTTCTCTACCTCTTCGCTAGTGAGCGGTTTGTGGTGCGTAATGTCTAAGCGCGCTTTTTCAGGAGTCTTCTCGGCTCCCGCCTGCCACACGTGATCACCTAGAACTTTGCGCGCCGCCGCCAGTACTATGTGTGTCGCCGTGTGGTGTCTCATTAACTTGTAGCGCCTCTCCCAGTCAATTTCCACTACGACCTCGTCACCTGGACTTAGTTGAGGAGCTCTGTCTAGGACGTGAATAATCACGTCTCCTACTTTACCCACGTACGTTATTCTGTACACGTCATCACCGCGCTTTATAAAGCCCACGTCGTGATCCTGACCACCACTCCACGGGTAGGCAATAGTGCTCTCCAGTACTACGTAGTTCTCTTTAACTCCAATAACCCGCGTAGTGTGTCTTGTCGAGTAGGGGTCTTCGTGAAATACTCTACGCGTCTCGGGGAGTTTAAGTGCCCACTCAACAACTGAGTGGGGGAACTCCGCTTCCCTCTCTTTAACCAGCTGAGCTGGTGCTCCGTGGCGCGAAGCTACTAGCGAGTAGAAGTTAGGTGGTATCTCCACGTAGACGCCGTGTTGAGCGAGCTTCTCGGCAATAATATCCGGTGGTATGCCGTGAGAGTCGTATATTTCAACTAAGTCGTCTACGGTTAGAGACTTCTTCTTCTTAATAGTCCTCTCGACTACCTCTACTCCCCTCACGAGGTTATTTACAAACTTCTCAGTCTCGATCTCGGCTACGTTTATAATGTAGTCTAAGTGCTTTTCCAGCTTCCCGTAAATGTAGTCTCCTCGCCAGTACTTAGCCTGCTCCGCGATGAGGTCAACTAGAGTAGCCCTCAACTTCGAGTGCTCTACACCTAGTTTTAAAAGACTGCGTAGTAGTCTGCGTATAACTAGTCTAGCTAAGTAACCCTCACCGGTATTTGAGGGGACTATGCCGTCTGCGAGCATTAGTGAGAGTGTTCTCACGTGGTCCAGCGCGCTGTACAGGTATATCGCGTTCACAAATTCTCTCATATAGTCTTTAAAGCCGTGCTTTTCCAGTAGCCTTGCATACTCGTCTACACTACTATACTCTAAGTTACTCAGAGTGTACACTGCTCTCTTTAACACGTCTCTAGGCGGCTCCTCAACTCCCAGTACATCCTTATACCTACTTAGCAACTCACCGTAAACAGCGTGAAAACCTGTAGGAGCTTGCTGTGATAGCCACGCAAGTCTCTCAATGCCAAATCCACAGTCAACTACTAGTACGGGGTTGGGCTCGTAGCGCCCGTTTACTACTCTATACGACATGTGGACGAGAGTCGCCACCTCTATGCCATCTACAAGCACTTCTGGTGCCGGCCCCGCATTACCTCCTCCCTCCCACCACCCCTCTTTAAACACAATGTCCTCTAAGTCGAGACCCATAGCGTCTGTTAGGAAGCCTAGCGTGTTCTCGAATATCCCCTCGGACCAGTAGACCAGTTTACCCGGCTTGTTAAACGCGTGCATACCACCCATTTCAAAACTCGAAAGGTGCCTCCCAAACGTCAGCCCCACGTTGTCTATGTCGGTTAGTCTCACTGAGGGCTGAACTATTACGAGGGGGTTATATGGCGGGTCTACAAGCCCCTCCGTTACGTGCGGTTGGAATACCACTATAGACGCTATTGTCAAGTACAAGTCATTTCTCCACTTAGCAACAACGGGGTAGGGGTCTACTAGGCCGTGACCCCTCTTCACCAAGTAGTCAATAAACCTGTTTCTCACCTCAACTAGTCTCAGTGGCCGGATTCTCGGGTATTTCTTGTAGAGAAACTCGTATTTACTGCAAGGCCTGTCAGGACAAGTATCTCTTGGAGTCCGGCTCCAGAAGTGCCCACCACACACTTTACACTTGTACCTCTTATACCCGTAAGTCTTCTCTAAGTACTCGAAATTAACGTCTCCGCTGATTTTCTCCAAATCTACACACCGCTACGTACTCGTAGCTAGCTGTATTAAACTACTTGCGGGCTAGGAATTAAAGATGTTGAAAGTCTTAATGGCGGTGTAGTGGGGCTGTAGACTCCGAGAAAACTACTAGTTAGCCGAAGAGCGCCGCGAAACCCTCAGCGAGAGCCTCTTCGCTCAGCTCTTTACTCTCCTCCTTACTCTCCTCTTTAGGCTTTTCTTCCTTCTTCTCCTCCTTCTCTCCAGTTGGTGTAGTTGACACTGCAACGGGCGCCGCCGCTACTGGCATAGCCAGCGACTGCTCTAGCACTTTTCCTATGTCAATGTTCTTCACCGCCGCGACTAGCGACTTAACTCTAATTTCGTCTACTTGAATACCCGCTGCCTCTAGTACTCTCTTCAAGTTCTCCTCGCTAATCTCCTTTCCAGCCTTATAGAGTAGTAGAGTCGCATATATGTACTCGATACGCACCACCCCTCAGAGTTACTACTCTTGAATAGGGATTATTAAACTAGTTTTTAAACAAAAATCCAGCTAGCCAAAGAGCGCCGCGAAACCCTCAGCTAACGCTTCTTCACTTACTTCTCTGCTCTCCTTCTCGGTTTCCTCCTTGGGCTTCTCCTCTTTCTTCTCTACTCGCTCCTCCTGCACTTGAGTTTTTACCTGGACGCCTAGACCTAGTTCAGGCGCGTACTTAGCTACTTCAATGGCCACCGTGTACGCGTCGAGTACCGCTTTTCTCAGCAAGTACTCAATTGTCTCGGGAGCTATAATGCCGGCGTTGATGGCGAGGGCGATTGCTTCTCTCTGGGCTCTCTGAATTACGTAGTTGAGGATAATGGGTTCCGGTACGACTAGTTCTACTGCTAGTTTAAACGCGTCGAGACACGCCCTCTTAATCTCCTCCTCGTACTCGGCTATATTTAGTTTCAGCTTATCAGCTGGTATTACTAGTCCTCCGTCAACAGCGCACTTAATTTTAAACCTAATTTCTTTAAGAGCTAGACCCAGCTTTTGTAGTATACTGGCGAGATCAGGGGAAATCCTGTCCCCCTTCTTCGCCACTAGCGTGTCCTTAGCAACGTATATAACGTTGCCTTGAACTTTAGTTGGTATTTTGAGTCTACTAAACACGCTAAGTGTTGGACCAGCCGGTAAGCCCGTATTACCCTCTGGAATCACTATATCCTTGTCCGCCACTTCACCTGGACTATAGTAGTCATACGTGACGAGGCCTCCGATCATTTCTGCTAATTCAAAGGGGTTTTTATTAGAGTACACTAGCATTACTTGACCCGTGAGGTGGGGCTCGAGCTCTCTTACTGGTAAGCCTAGCTCTCCGAAGACTTTGAGTGCCACTTTAGGCTTAATCACCTTCATGACAGCTATATTGTTCAGTTTCTTCCTCGCCATTTGAATGTGCTTAGCAGGCACTCCAGTGAGATCTACAATGAGAAACGTCTTATACTTCTTTGTAAGCTCAGCTATCTCCCTCGCCATTTCGAGTTTCCAGCTGGGTATCCTCCTGGACTTAACTGCAGCGATACTCACATTTACCACCACAACACTTCGCTATCTCAAAGCACTTCTATGGGTATACCCATAGTAGTCTTCACGTATATTTGCTTAATATTGGCACTACCAGCGGGGAGTTTACTCTCCACTAAATTCAGCACCGCGAGTGCGTTCTCCACCAGGTCTTCAGGACGTAAATCCTCTGTGCCTATAGCCGTCATTATCTGGGGCTGATCTTTTAGTCTAATCAACACGGCGTTTTTGTACCTGGAAATAAGCGCTTTAACGTTTGAGCCGGGGGGAACGGGCACGGGCACTTTTCCACGCGGGCCGAGGAATGGCCCTAGAGCGCGGCCCACTACGCCCATTAAGTCTGATCTGACCAGTATCCAGTCGCATGTAGACGCCACTTTCTTAGCCTGTTTCTTGTCAATGTTCTTTAGATCTGTACTAGAAATAGTTAAGTAAGCACCACCCTCCTTTGCCGCCTCTAAGAAGTCCCCGTCTCCCACTACACATATTTTTAAGTCCTTACCTCTACCCTTAGGCAGGAATACAACTTCTCTTATTTTAGCAGCCTGAGACTTAACGTCAATGTCCTTGAGCGCTATAATTAGCTCTACACTCTGTTTAAAATTCCTCTTATCGCTGCTTTCAAGAGCCTTCTTAATCGCCGCTAAAAGCGCCTCCCTACTGGGCAGGGGCATGAGCTCACCTACTCGACTACTCTTACTCTAGGTTAACTGATTTTAAACTACTCTCAGCTCTTACTCCACTCATCCTCATATTTCTTTATTAACTCGTCGTAGAAGCCCTGCTCTACTAGCTTAATGACTTCTTTGGGGTCTTTACCGTCCACAGTCACTCCTATAGCTCGAGCCGTCCCCAGAATAGTCTTTACAGCGCCTTTAAGCGTCTTAGCTGTTAACTGCTCTTTTTTAATAATCGCTATCTTAATAACGTCTTCGAATTTAATGTCCCCTATTTTCTTGTGCGCCGGGTCTCCTGTGGGCTCTTTAGCACCAGCATACTTCATGAGGAGCGCTGTAGTAGTTGGTATACCCACTTTGACCTCGAATTTCCTAGTGTCCGTGTCTATGATCACCTCTACTGGAACTGGCAGTCCCTCGTAGTCTTTAGTAGCGTTATTTATCGCGTTAACGACTTCTACAACATTGACTTTGTACGGTGAGAGAGCCGGGCCTATTGGTGGACCCGGTGTCGCCCTTCCACCCTCCACTACAAATCTCAACGTCTTCTTAACCACTTTCTATCTACCCTTCTTCTTGATGTAACTAACAGGGACTGTTATCGGTATTGAGAAAGCCGCCTCTAATATATTTAGTGTCACTGTGCCCTTAGCCTTATCTACACTGACAACTACAGCCCTCATGCCTCTAAACGGCCCCTTTACTATTTCGACTTCTTCTCCGACGCTAATCTCCTCTACTAGTGCCTTGGGCTTGATTAACTCGAAGACCTGATTTAGGGGTATTTTAGAGTGCCTACCCCCCTTAATGTACTTCACACCCAGAACTAGCGAGGGCACTAAGCTCGGCTTTGTAGTCTCAATAAACACAAAATTCTTTACACCTGGAATAACCAGTATGCTCTTAACGCCGGGATCTTCTCCCTGCTTTAATTTCTCCTCAACCCTACGCTCAATAATCAGCGCTACGTCTAATTCTCTACCACCAGCTGTCCTAATAGCCACTATTTCTGTTTTCGAAGGGGTTTTACTCACGCCCGTCAACCCACATAGGGGAATAGAAAGGTGTAGAAGATTACTCTAATAATAAACGCTAGTAATCCAACTGCTAAGAAGCCTAGCAGAGTGATTTTTAGAATAGTCGTGTACTCGTCTCTTGCAGGCTTTACTACTATTAGTAGTATTTTTCTCCATGAGTCTACGAGCTCCCTCAAATTCACAGTACACACCTCTACTACTCTAAGTGCGGAATTACCTTATCAACATATTCGTGATAATCAAAGACCTTTAAGTCTCTATAACTCTGACCAGTTCCAATAAAGAGTATTGGCTTTTTAAGTATATAGACAAGAGTTAAGGGAACGCCGCCTTCCTCGTACGCATCTACTTTTGTTATCACTACTCCATCAACACCCACACTGCTGTTAAAGAAAACCGCTTGTTCAACTGCGTCATTACCGGTTAACGCGTCAACTACTAGTATTTTGAAGTCGGGCTTTACCACTCTAATGACTTTTTTGAGCTCATTTACGAGGTCTACGTCTACGTGCATACGTCCAGCTGTGTCTATGAGGAATACGTCGTATCCTCTACTAATCCCGAACTGTATACCGTCGTAGGCTACCGAGGCGGGGTCTGAGCCGTACTTACCCAAAAATACCGGTATACCTGTTCTCTCGGAGTGCACTTTGAGCTGCTCTTGTGCAGCCGCTCTAAATGTATCAGCCGCGATCATGAGGGGCCTGAAACCGCGGTCTCTTAAATAGACCGCGACTTTAGCTATTGTAGTAGTCTTGCCGACACCGTTGACACCTAGAAAAACTACTTTAAACGGCTTACTCTTAGACGCTATGTCGACTATGTCTACTACTCCCACCTCGGCGAAGTAGCTCATTATAATCTCACGTAGGCTTTCAACTAACTGCCTCTTAGACCTCACAGAGCCTTTCTCAATATACTCGATAAGCTTACTAGCAATACCCTCTGCTACTTCGTAAGCAACATCTCTACTAACGAGCTCTAATTTAAACTCCTCTACTAAACCTATTAGCTTGTCTCTAGACGTAATGAGAGAAGACGCGTTTTCAATAAATTTCTTGAAAGCTTCTCGAAGCTTCGAGAACACTCACAACAACCGGCTATGCAGTTCTTGTAGTCTTGGCTCTATAGGTCTCAATAACCTGAGAAATCAGCCTCTCAAGCGCTAAGTACTCATCTAGTAGCGCTCTCTGGCGGGCTTGAAGCTCTCTTAATACTTGCTCGATTTCCCTAACGCGGCGACTAAGAAGCTCAACTGCTTTATCTCTAGTTGTACGCATGTAGTATCCGAGGCCTATGTTGACTAGTACGCTATCAGCCCATTTCTCGCTTATTTTAACTGGAATATACACCGATGAGAGTCTGTCGAGTACGATGAAGCCTTCGCTACTAGTATCTGGTAGTCCACGCAGAGTCTCAAGAGACAATTGTAGTTCTCTGTACTGGTTCAAGTACATGTTTAGTATAGTGTTAAGTGAATTCAGCTGCTCTCTGAGCTCTGAAGCCCTACTTATGAGTTCCTCTAGCGTGACTACTCTCTCTTGCTTCTCTGTACTCATTTCTTGATAAGCCTCGTCAATTTAATTAAGTGAAGGAGCTCTCTCTTAGTAACTTCTTCGGGAGGTATTTCCGAGATCTTCTCTATTTTTATGTGATAGCGCTTAAGTTTGTGATTGCTTCCCAGAATAGAGTAGACTTTTTCAACAGCCTGCTTCTCGTTTAGAGCTCTGACCTCTTTAACAAACTTCTGCCACGTAGGATACTTGTCGTGACTAATTAACATGACGCCCTCAATCCTGTAGATTTTCACCTCACTACTCAATTCACCCACCCTCGAAGCCGCGCTTAATGCGGAGTACTTCAGGGCCCGTGGTATTACCACCTACAACCACGCCTTTATTATTAGCTATAATTCCACTCCTCACATACACAACTCCTGCATTTACAGTAGCTCTCTCTACTGTGACTCCAAGGAGTTCTCTGAGAGTTTTAATATCATCTTCACTCGCATCCGGGTGTATTACGCCACCATTATCTGTGACGACTACTATACTGCCGAGTAAATCAGTGTTAACTAGCCTAGTAGTCACGACTTCTACTCCTAGTACATCCTCCATTTCTCTCACTTCTCTACTACTAAAAAGCGGGCTTGCCAAGCACCGACGACTATTACAGAGAATTAGGTTTCCCAGTGCTGTGTACTTACTCTCTAGTACAGAGAACTCCATGTCTACACCGTACTCTCTCACACGCTTTTTCAAGTACTCCACATCCTCATCGAAGACTATGTGGGGAAGTAGAACAGCGTTATTGTTACCAGCTAGTAGCACGCCTACCAGTATTGTACCGGCTACTTTAGCCTCGATAACAGCACTTACTTTTAAAATTTCAACTAGCTCTTCTATATCATCGCGCCCTATTCCAGGCGGGAGTATTAGGACTTTATCGTTGACATAAGCGTACACGCCAATATTAGGATTTCCGAAAAAACTCATCTTCCCTATTTCCATCAGCTCACCACTCCAGGCTTAATACTCTTCCACCTGCTTTCTCTAACTAGTAGTACACGTGCCAC